>JAFEDN010000482.1 GCA_018241585.1 Pseudomonadota bacterium
TCCAAGTTTAAAGCTAACCCAAAGGTATTACCTGGAAACTCGATCATTTCTCCAAACATCACGTTATCTAAACCATAAATACGGACAATGCCATCTTTTAAACTGACAATGGAACCCTCTGTGCGTATTTGAGGCGCCAAATCAAAATTAGCAATTTGTGATTTAATTAAACCGCTGATTTCAGTTGCTTTTAATTGTGTACTCATATCATCTCCGGTGGAGGAAATATTTATTTCATTAAGCCATCGCGTAAATTCTGCAATTTGCCTTTAATAGAACCGTCCATTACCCAATTACCGCTGCGAATAATTGCACCGCCGATTAAAGTTGGGTCTTCTTCAAAATCGACGGTCACTTCCGATTTAAAATATTTTTTTAATGAAGCGATCATACTGCTTCGGCGTGGTTCGCTTAATGAGTAAGCCGAAGTTACGGTGACAGATTTTAACTCTTGTTGTGCTGTCAGCAATCGTTCATAGCGGCGCAAAATATCCGGTAACACAGCTAAACGTTTTTCATTGATTAACACTGTTAAGAAATTAACCAGCTGTTTTCGCCGGTCAGAAGTTAAATCAGGAAGCAATTTTTCGGTTAAGTCGCCGAATAACTTCAACAATTTACTAGATTCAATTAAAGGGTTGGTTAGCAATACCGCAACCTGCTGATCTTTAGCAATTTCCGCCAAAATCTTTAAGGCCTGGCCCCACTGATCCAAACTTTTGTCTGCTAAAGCTTGTTCAAAAACGGCTTTGGCATAGGGTCTAGCAATTGTAAGTGCTTCTGCCATAACTACTTCATTATTCCAGTTCAGAAACCAGCTGTTCGATCAATCGGTCATTGCTGGCGTGATCCACTTCTCGCCCCAGAATTTTTTCCGCGCCGGTGACAGCGATATTGGCAATATGCTTGGTCAGCTCATTTTTAGCTTGGCTGTATTCGCGCTTGATTTCATCATTTGCCAACTGGACGATACGATCACCTTCTTGTCTAGCGGTTACTTTGGCTTCCTCAATAATATGAGCAGCTCGTTGATGCGCCTGCTCGATAATTTTAGCCGCTTGATTTTTGGCCTCTTGCATTTGACCAGCAATTTCTTGCTTAGCTACTTGCAAAGATTGCTCACCTTGCTCGGCAGCGGCTAATCCAGCCGCTATTTTATCTTGCCGCTCTTTCATGGTTTTCATGATTGGAGGCCAAACATATTTCACTGTGAACCATACAAATATGGCAAACGTGATCATTTGCCCTAGCAAGGTTAAATTAATATCCATTATTGGACACCTACTACTTTAGCAATATGGGTAGAGAAAGCGCTGAGGAATGGGTTTTTTGCAAAGATCAGGTATAAACCCATGGCAATACCGATTGCTGCAAATGCGTCCACCAAAGCGGCCATTAAAAACATACGGCCCATTAACATACCGGTTAATTCAGGCTGACGTGCTACGCCTTCCAAAAATTTACCACCTAGAATACCAAAACCGACTGCGGTTCCCAACGCTGATAAACCAATCAGCAAAGCAGCCGCCACCGAAGTTAGCCCTTGTACGCTTGCTATAATTCGCGCTACATCAAGAAATTGCGAAACATCAGCCATATTTTTCTCCTCTTTTTAAAAATGAATTAATGTGATTCCTGGGCCATATTCAAGTAGACAATCGTCAATATCATGAAAATGAAAGCCTGAATCGTAATGATTAAGATGTGGAAGATGGTCCAAACGGAACCTAAAATCCACTGCATCCACCAAGGCATTAACGCTATCAGCAAGAAGATCAACTCTCCCGCAAACAAGTTTCCGAATAAACGAAGAGAGAGTGATAGCGGTTTTACAAAATCGTCAATGACTCTAAAAATAACGTTTACCGGCAAAAACCACCAGCCAAACGGCCGGGACAAAATTTCTTTACCCCACCCGCCAAGGCCCTTAGCTTTAGCATTGTAAAACAACAACAAAATAAAGACCGTGATTGATAAGGCAAAAGTCAGCATGGGATCAGTAGTTGGCACCGCTTTGAAATCTTCGGCCCCAGCAAAACCTGCCAAACGAGGGATTAGGTCTACCGGCAACAAATCGATACAATTCATCAAAAAGACCCATATAAAAATGGTTAAAGCCAGCGGCCCCACCAAACGGCTTTTGCCATGGAATGACTCTTTTACCATGCTGTCAACGGATTCTAAACACAGTTCTACAAAATTCTGCCCTTTCCCCGGGGTTTCGTGGCGCATACTGCGCGCAATGAAATAAAATAATGATAAAAATAACACACCCAACAGAATGGACATCAACAAAGTATCTAAATTTAGCACCCAAAAACTATGGTCAGGCCCGATCGCGCCTGTTTTCACATTGATCTGCCAATGCGTTAAATGATGCTGAATATATTCAGCGCCTGTAATTGGACTTTGACTCATATTTTCCTAGATCTAATCGATTAAGGGCGCTAGCCAGAAGCTAAAATAAGCGGCCGCATAATCGCTCATAAAAGGTATCATTTCCACCTTTGGCCACACTTTAGTGACTGCAATCACTAAGCAAGCGCTCAATAGCAACTTAGTCAATTCTCCCCAATAAAAGGTTCTGATGATCCGATTTACTTGACGAGCATGTGTTGCTGAAAAAAAGCGATGAGCGAAATACAAGCAAGGTAATATGGCAGCCAAACCTCCTAACAATGCTGAAACAGCTGAAGGTACACCCGCCAACAGCCAACCAGCCGCCACGATCAGCACTACACCCGCTTGTAAAGCTATTAACCGATAAGCAAATTGGTGAGGCAAATCCGCTGTTTTCATCGCGGGCGCATTATAATGCGTTGTGGCAATTTTTGCAACAGGCTAGGTCAAAGTTTTGTGGGTAACGACTATAAATATGTCGGTTTGACATATTTGGATCGAGCTGATATATTTATAATATAAGACCTATCAAAAAAGGTTAACCTTTTGCGCATTATTTCAAAAAAGAAGATTCGTGACTATTGTAAGGATAACACTCAAGCTGAGTTGCCATTGATAGAATGGGTCATCAAAATGCGGCCGGGGCAGATAAAAAACTTAGGTGAATTGAAAAAGAAATTTAACAGCGTTGATTTTGTTCGTGGCTATACAATTTTTGATATTGGCGGCAATAGTTACCGACTTATTACCGCCATTCATTACAATACACAGTGTTGTTATATTAGAGAGATATGGACACATGTGGAATATAGTAAACCTTATAATCAGGCAAAACTAAAACGAGGTGAATTATGAGCCTACAAAAGCTAACCATTGATTATACTGATCAAAAAACCGAGCATAAATTTCATTTTTCGGTTTCTATATTTAAAAAACCTCACAATAGTAAAGAGTATGCGCGACTCGAAAGGATACTGGATGAATTAATTGATGTGGTTCGAGATGATGAAAAGCATCCTTTAGCTATAGTAATGCAAATTATCGGCGAAAATTTAGGGCAATATGACGATGAACATTATCCTGATATTGGCGAGGATATGAATGAAATTGACATGGTTAAATATTTAATGAAATCTAATCATCTACATCAAGTTGATTTAGCAGAGATTTTCGGTAGCCAGGCGAATGTCTCTAAATACCTGAGTGGCGAACGTCCTTTATCTAAACATCAAATTATTGGGCTAAAAAAGAAATTTGGAATTAGTGCCGACTTTTTTATGCGAGAATGAAGTTAAAACTCTACGAAATTATTGGCTTTAAGTGCGTTCAGCTTATGCTGTAAAAGTTGATTTATGCTAAGGATTTGTTAATCCCATCAAGGTATAATAGGCAAAATGATTGATGATAGAATTAAACATTGTTATTCCTGCGGGCATATCGCTCAAACGTTGTTTACTGAAGGCAAAAACCGCCGGGTTTGCAGTGTTTGCCAATTGATACTGTACGAAAATCCTAACCCAGCTTCTTCAGTACTTTTTATTAAAGAAAATCAAATACTTCTAGTCAAAAGAGCTCTAGAACCTCGAAAAGACCTCTGGGCCTTACCTGGAGGATATCAGGAATTAGATGAAACCCCGGAACAGGCTGCCAAAAGGGAAATGTATGAGGAAACCGGGTTAAAATCAGACAAAATGGTATTATTTGATTTGTTCTATAACGATCAATCGGACAAACCCGTTAATGTAGCGGTTTTCTTTACACAGGATGCACAAGGACAATTGCAAGCAGGTGATGATGTCAGCGATGTGGCCTTTTTCCCTATTAATAACTTACCTGACCCGCTAGCGTTCCATTACATCTATCATTGTCTAAAAAAACTCTCGGCGATTCCCATTGAAGCAGGAGTCACTTCCTGGTTTTGATCAATAATTCAGGCAAAACCAGAACTATTGGCTCGGTTCTCAGCAGTTCCCGCCGAAGCAAAAATGAGCTATCAGCTCCTATCCTGATGAAGGATCGCAAGGGAGAGAAGAGCGGTAGCGACCTTTCCATTCATTACTGAGTTCCGGCTTTGCCGGGGCTCAGCATCCAAACCAGGAAGCAGCTTCCGCTTCAGCGGGAGCTGAGCTGCTGCTCGATTCTCCTCTTCCTTGCAATCCCTGATCAAGTAATGTTTCTCTAACTATTTCCATTCTCTGCTATAATTTGGTTAGGACGTTGTACAAAATTTAGACTAATAAAGGAATAGGCTATGAAAAACCAACAAATGTATTTGAAAGTCGCTGCTTCTATCTTGGCAATTCTCTCTTTAGGTGTTTTAGCAGGTTGTGCGTATGATCCGTACGTCGGCGGATATTATGCCGGTTCGCCTTATTATTCGCATTGTGGCACAACGACGGTGGTTCACTGTGGTGGTTGCTGCAGTAGTTGTTGCAGTAGTTGTTGTGGTTCGAGCCCATATGGTTATGCGGCGGCTTACCCTACTTACACCACTCCTTTTTATTACTATCCTTCTTATTCTTATGGATATTACGGGTGGTATGGATGGTAAAACAGTACTGAAAAAAAGGCGGCCAAAGCCGCCCTTTTTTTTTGATCATCCTTGACCGATTATCCATCCTTGGATTTTCGATCCCTCAATCTCCTCCGATGAAATCGAGGTCAGTGAGATTAAATGTAGCAAATTTTTGTATTTTCACCAGTAGAATTAGGCTGGATTGGAGCGAGACCTTAAAAAATATTATTTAATTCAATGACTTGAGAAATAGGCCAACAAATAATTAGCTTTTTCGTTTATACATTTAAGCCCAAGCCTGCAAAATAATAAGAGATTTTCTTACAAGATTCGCGCTAGCTCATTTAATCCAAAGTTTCTTTATAACGTCTAACGGCAATAGTCATCACGACAACGATAAATAACAGCAATGGCCAAAGCTGGGACAAGAAGTCTCTAAAACCGTTTCCTTTCAATAATATTCCTCGGACGATATTTAAGAAATGTGTCAACGGTAAACAGTTGCCTATTATTTGGGCCCAACGAGGCATGCCATGGAATGGGAACATAAATCCGGATAGTAGAATAGATGGGAGAAAGAAAAAAAAGGCCATTTGTACCGCCTGTAACTGATTTTTAGCAACGGTAGAAAAGGTTAAACCCACCGCTAAATTAGCAAAAATAAAAGGCAGGGTCGCTAACAGCAAAATAAGTATGCTTCCTTGATGAGGCACCCCGAAGATGATAATTCCCGCAGCAATAATCAGTAATTGCTGTATATAACCAACGATGATGTACGGGATAATTTTCCCGATCATGACTTCAATAGGACGAACCGGGGTAGCCAGCAGGCTTTCCATGGTACCCCGTTCCCGTTCTCGAGTTATGGCTAGGCCAGTGATCATTACCATGGTCATGGTCAAAACCACTCCCATTAAACCGGGAACAATATTGTATTGACTTAACGCTTCCGGGTTATAACGTTGATGTACGATCAAGTTGAAGGGTTCTGGATTAGGTAACAAGTAACTTAAACCTCTGCTTAATTCACGGTCAAACACGGTATTTGCTAAATTACTGAGAGCGCCGGTGGCATTGCTGGTCGCTACCGGGTCGGTCGCATCTGCTATCACTAACAGATTGGGTTTATTTCCCCGGATTAAATCTTTAGAAAAATTAAGGGGAATTTGCACGATAAACTGAATCGAACCGCGGGCTAATAGTTTTTCAGCTTGATCTTCACTGACATGCGGATATTTGATTTGAAAATATTCGCTGTTTTGAATAGCGCTGACAAAAGCTCGAGTCAATGGACTATAGTCCGCATTAACTACCGCAGTGGGCAGACGTTTTGGGTTAGTATTGATCGCAAATCCAAACAAAATGAGCTGGATGAGTGGCAAAATAATCATCATCGCGAACGTCAACCGGTCACGGCGCATTTGAATGAACTCTTTCATAATGATCGCTTTCAAGCGAACCCACGAAAAATCGGCAAATTTAGCTAAATGTGACATCTTTTATCTACAATTTAAGAATTTTATTCCATACCTTCGATATTTTAAAAACCACTAAGAGTTCTCGGGTTAATTAAAATATTTTCAGTGCATGCCATCAACCCTGGAGCCGTAATCTGCAAATCCATTATGTTACGCAAAAGTATCTTTTACTTCGCTCATAAAGTGGATGAACACATCCTCTAGGCTGGCGGATATCTTACGCCATTGGTAACCTTCCATTTGTTGATAAGGCGACAATTCCTCGGCTAACTTTTGTTCCTGATTACCACTAACATGGATAGTCAGACCAAATTGCGCCACTTGTAAGACCGAGGGCAACAGCCTTAACTTATCGGCTAAATGGGATAAGTGATCTCCCTTAATTTCCCAAGTAACCAGTTGAGCATAGTCAATCACTTCTTTGATTGTGCCAGAAACCAATAACTTTCCATAGGCGATATAAGCCAATCGATGGCAACGCTCGGCTTCATCCATGTAATGGGTGCTGACTAGAGTGGTAATGCCCTCAGCCGCCAGCCGGTGGATTTCATCCCAAAATTCACGCCTCGCTTTCGGGTCTACCCCTGCCGTCGGCTCATCCAATAAAAGCAATTGAGGCTGGTGAATGGTGGCTGCAGCTAAAGCTAATCGCTGTTTCCAACCACCCGACAAATTGCCAGCTAATTGACTCTGTCTTTGATGGCCAATTCCCAAACGGTCGATGCTCGCCTGGACAATTTTTTGCCGTGGCTGAAGGTCGTACATTCTTGCAACGAAATCCAGATTTTCATAAACGGAAAGATCGCCGTACAAGCTAAATTTCTGAGTCATATAACCCACTTTGCGTTTAATTAATTTAGCTTGGGTCCGGATATTATAGCCTAAACAAGTGCCCTCTCCCTGATCAGGGGTCAATAAACCACAGATCATCCGGATGGTGGAGGTTTTACCGCTGCCGTTAGGGCCTAAAAACCCATAAATTTCGCCTTTCTTGACTTTTAAGGAGACATTATCAACGACTGCTTTACCATAAAATTCTTTACGTAGCTTTTCAACATCGATTACCCATTCGGTCTGACTGGTTTTCATGCAAGATTACCGAGTGAGTACAGTGACTTCAACAGGATCACCAGGATTGAGAGAGTGCGTCGCCTGCCCCTGACCATTCTGGGCAAATTCTGCTTCCACTTCATATACCAACTTAGATCGTGCCCCACGGCTATAAATTACTGGAGGTGTATATTCTGCCGAAGGAGAAATGTAGCGAACGGTAGCTTTTAGCAGCTTTGAACATCCATCGCAATTGATCTCAACAGGTTCGCCCACACGGATTTTACCCAACATGGCCTCATCAATAAAGAACACGACTTTAATATCTTTTGGGGCTAGCAGTGACAAGACCGGCTGGTTGCCGGGAACCATCTCTCCTACTTGATAATAGGTATCAAATACTTGTGCTTCTTCAGCAGAGCGCATGGTTTTTTGGGAAAGATGCCATTGCGCCTCGGCTAAATTTGCTTTGGCGCTGGCTAGTTGTGCCTGTAAAGACTTAATTTGATCTTCGCGAGCAGGTAAATTGCCGGTATCCAATAATGCTTGATATTGTTTTACCTGTGCTTGAGCCGTCTTTAAACTTTGTTTGGCCAAATCTAATTGATTTTGCTCAATGACTTTTTGTTCAAAAAGTTGTTGTTTACGCTCAAGGTCTTTCTTGGCGTATTCTAATTGAGCTTGCGCTTGTTCTAGCTGGGCGGTGGTGGCCTGTAATTCAGAAGGCCGCTGCCCTTTAAGCTTATCGGCTAAATCTTCGCTGATTTGATTGACTGTGGCAGCGGCTGCGTCTACGTTGGCTGCTTCAGGTTGAGGATCGAGCTGATATAAAATTTGATCTACTTTAATTTTTTCACCACGAGTGACCGGCATGTCGATCAATTTACCGCCGGATGGGGAAGAGACATAGGTTAACCGTCCTTCAACGTAACCTAAATAGGTATGATGATGGTTGCAACCGGTTAAGATTAGTAAAAAAATAGCCAACAACAAGGATTTTTTATGAAAATTATTTTTATTTAAAAATTTAATCATACAAAGCTCATTTCGTATTTATTGGATACGATTTATTATGCCGGCTAATTGTTCTAAATTTTTATAATTTATCACAATCCGCCCTCTGCCTTTTTGGTTATGACGAATCATTACTTCCGTACCTAATTTTTCCTTTAAATGCCGCTGTGATTCAGCCGCAAATGTGTTTTGAATGGGCATTTCCTCTGTTTTCCCCTCTGTTGTCTGCTGCTGGCGGCGAACTAAATGTTCGGTTTGCCGAACTGACAACTCTTTATCAATCACTTCTCTGGCGCATTGGCTTTGAAGTTCGCCAGATAAAGCTAATAACACCAAGCAATGGCCTTTTTCCAAAAGACCATCCAATAACCATTGTCTGACCTCTTCGTTCAAATCGAGCAATCGCAGCAGGTTGGTGATCGCTGACCGCGACTTACCCACAGCTTGGGCTACGGCTTCATGGGTGAGATTAAATTCCTTTAATAACCGAAATAGAGCTTGCGCTTCTTCCAATACATTGAGGTCCCGGCGCTGGATATTCTCAATTAAACTTAAAGCTATCGCGGTTTGATCAGAAATTTCCCTGATTATAACCGGAACTTTATCTAAGCCGATGCTTTTAGCTGCCCGCCACCGTCTTTCTCCCGCAATAATTTCATATTGGCTGTTTGAGTCCTGACGCACAATAATTGGCTGTAAAATTCCTTGTGAACGAATTGAATCCGACAACTCCTTCAAAGCCTCCGGGTCGATCTTTTTGCGGGGCTGATATTTACCTGGAGTCAGTAGATTAACTGGAAGGTAGTGCACCTTATCATAAGCATTGTTACTTTCAGAAGGCACAGGTCTGCTTAATAGCTCATTTAGACCCAGCTCACTTAACCCTTTACCTAATTTTCTCATTTTAGCGTCCTCATTATACCATTACAACGGCTAAAAAAATACTTCATACATTTAATAGGCCGACTCCTTGTCTTCGAAGGATCTCGCCAGCTAACGCTAAGTAGGCGATGGCTCCTTGAGAGCGCTTATCATAGGAGATAACGGGTAATCCATGACTAGGCGCTTCAGCTAAACGAACGTTTCTCGGAATAACCGTGCGATAAACTTTATCACCAAAATGAGCTAATAATTGTTCGGAAACTTCTGTGGTTAACCCATTACGGCCATCATACATGGTGCGCAGTAAGCCTTCAATCTGTAATCCGGGATTAGCAGAATTACGGATGTGCTCTATGGTATTCAGCAGGCTAGTAAGACCTTCTAATGCATAATACTCGCATTGAATCGGCACCAATACGCTGTGCGCCGCTACCAATGCATTGACGGTCAGCATATTCAAAGAAGGCGGACAATCAATCAAAATGTAGTCATAATGAGCTTGTAAGGGCTGTAAAGCTCTTTTAAGACAATCATCACGGCGTTCATTACGCAATAATCTCACTTCAGACACTGTTAAATTGCCGTTAGCCGGGAGCAGATCAAAACTCCAAGCTGTTTTTATCAATGCCTGAACAGCAGTGCATTCTTCTAGTAACACTTCGTTCAAAGTCATTGATAATTGTTGTTTATTGACTCCAGATCCGATGGTCGCTGAACCCTGTGGGTCCATATCGATCAATAACACTTTTTGTTTAGTGGCAGTGAGCGAAGCGGATAAATTGACACTGGTGGTAGTCTTACCCACTCCACCTTTTTGATTGGTAATGGCGATTATTTTAGCCATTGCGAAAATTCTCCTAATTTTAAAAGGGTGATTTTATCATACTGCGATTGATAGCAATAATATATCTAGTTTCTGCTATGCCTGGGACTTTTATCGTATGAATTACCGGCGGCGAGCTGAGCGATGCTAAAGCTTCGTGTTGATTACCACTTTTCATGAATAACCAGTAACCTGAGTCACTCAAAGTGTGCATGGTCTGAGAGATTATCTTTTTTATTGTTGCTACCGCACGAGTAACCACTACATCAAATAAATGCACAGGTTGCCAATATTCAACTCGTGCTTGCACCACTTCAATATTAGTCAAAGCTAATTCAATTTTTGCTTGGGTTAAAAATCTTGTTTTCTTACCATTGCTGTCTAACAGGGTCCATTGTATGTGGGGAAATAATATGGCCAAAGGAACCCCTGGAAACCCAGCACCCGTGCCCACATCCAAAACAGAATTGCCTTCAATAAAAGGGGCCGCCGACAAACTATCCAACAAATGATGGCTGATCATTTTTTCTGAATCAGTAATTGAAGTTAAATTAAAATGCTGATTCCATTTGTCAAGAAGCTGCAAAAATTGTAGTAGTTTCTCAATATGCACAGCTTGCAGATTGAGATTAAGTTGAGACAATCCTTCAAGCAGTTTGGATTTTGCAGTATTCATCAGCCATCACCAAATTTAACAGCACTAAAATCTATCCTTTACTTAAGGATAGATTTACGATAAACTATCCTTAACATAAGGACAGTTTAATGCAAGACCCTACTTCAGTTCAAATTTTAAAAACTCTAATTGAGGAATTTCAAAATAGAATATCTCTTTTTGACCCTGGTGTCTTTCGCACTCATGATTTTCTACAGATTCCTGGTAAAATAATGGTGGCAGTAGGCATGAGAAGAACAGGGAAAACACATTTTTTACTGCAAGTCATTAAACGCCTGCTGGAAAAAAAAGTAGATATTAAGCAAATTCTTTATATCAACTTCGAAGATGATCGTTTATATCCATTATCACAAGAAAAGCTTCGTCAATTACTCGATAATTTTTACTCTCTGTACCCTGAAAATCATCAAAGAGAATGTTACCTTTTTTTGGATGAAATTCAATACGCCGAAAATTGGCCTTTGGTTGTGCGTAGGTTTTTTGAAACCAAACAAGTTAAAATATTTTTAAGTGGTTCTTCATCGAAATTGCTCAGTAAAGAAATTGCCACCTCTCTACGAGGGCGTTCTTTTGCTATCGAAATATGGCCTTTTAGCTTTTTGGAATACTTACAAGTAAAAAAGCAATCTTTAAGCAGCTTACTAGGTGTTGTTAGCTTAGATTTACTTAAAAAGTATTTATATAAATATTTGGAATATGGGGGCTTTCCTGAGATTGTTAATTTAGAGGAAACCTATTCCAATATGAGAGGATTCGATACTCTTGGTTTAGGATATAACAGTGGCGGGTTTTATGCAGGAAGCAATATCGTTCAAAGTGGAATTCGTAGGCAAATTTTGCAAGATTATGTCAGTGTGGTCACACTTAGGGATATCATAGAACGCTATCGACTCACAAATCCCCAACCGCTTCACTATATGATAAATTCTTTGCTTAGAAATACCGCCTGCTCTTTATCTGTTCAGAAAATTTTTAACGACCTTAAAAGCCAAGGCTATTCAATTGGTAAAGATCATGTTCATGAATACCTATCTTATATTGAAGACACTTATTTAATCAATTCTGTTTCGATTTATAGTGAATCTATCCGCAAAGTACATTCAAATCCAAGGAAATTTTATTCAGCAGATACTGGCTTGGCCCAGGCCTATAACATTGGTCTTTCAAACAACAGTGGCCATTATTTTGAAAATTTGATCTATCTTGATTTACGCAGAGCTGGCCATAAAGTTAAATATTACTTAACTGAAAATAGAAACGAAGTGGACTTCATTTCTCAAGACAAGCTAGGCATTTGGCATTTGTGGCAAGTTTGTTGGGATATGAATGATCCCGCAACAGTTAATAGAGAAATTTCAGCATTAGAAACCGCACAGAAGGAACTTGGTTTAGTGGGTCAGCTAATCACTCCTGAAACCTATTTAAGTAAATTTTTGCCAGCAATTTATGAAACACATTAAAAGAAGAATAGTTGCAAAAACAAGTGGTTAGCATATAATATCTATTATGATTCAAGAACATTTCTCGCTGAAACCTTATAATACTTTCGGTATTGATGCTAAAGCGACTTTTTTTTGTGAAATTGATTCGATAGAACGACTGCAGTATATATTAACCCATGACCAACTGGTTCATTTACCTAAATTAATTTTAGGTGAAGGCAGCAATATTTTATTTACCCAGGACTTTCCTGGCATTGTCTGCCGAATGAAAATCAAAGGCATTGAGCAAGTAGAGGAAGATAGTGAGCACATTTGGATTAAAGCAGGCGCAGGAGAAAATTGGCATAATTTTGTTCTTTATTGCCTGGCAAACCAATATGCCGGGGTTGAAAATCTTTCTTTAATACCTGGGACTGTGGGCGCCGCTCCCATGCAAAACATTGGGGCATACGGGGTTGAATTAACTCAAGTGTTTGAAAAACTAACCGCCTTGAGAATTGAAGATGGTGCTATTCAGTCATTTACTCATCAAGATTGTCAGTTTGGCTACCGGGAAAGTGTTTTTAAAAATATTTTTAAGAATAAGTTTATCATCACCGATGTTACCTTACGTCTCAATAAAAAGCCTCAATTTCACCTGGAATATGGCGCTTTAAAGCAGATGTTAAATCCAAATCAAGAATTAACTATTAAAAAAATAAGTGATGCGGTTATTGAAATAAGAACCCAAAAATTACCTAATCCTAAAATTATAGGAAATGCCGGGAGCTTTTTTAAAAATCCCGTTGTGGGTTCACAAAAGCTTGAGGAAATTAAATCTGTTTATCCTGATGTTCCGCACCATTTAACAGCAGATAATCATTACAAGCTTGCCGCCGCTTGGTTAATTGAACAATGTCATTGGAAAGGCTACCGAGAAAAAAATATCGGCGTACATAAACATCACGCTTTGGTATTGGTCAATTATGGTGGAGGTTCGGGGAAAGCTATTTTTCAGTTAGCGAAAAACATTCAACATTCGGTTATGGAAAAGTTTGGTGTTGAATTGCTTGCAGAAGTTAACATTATATAAGTCGCGACGCTGTTGCTTGCAAAATTTTTTCTATTTCAGCATTTCTAAACACAACATGTTTGTGTAATTTTAAGGTAATCACATCAGGCGCCAATTCCCGAATAGCAATTAATGCAGCATTTTTTTGTTCTTGAGTGGCTTGAGAATCTTCTACGATTTCTATATTAGCAAGAAAAGCCGCAACTGTTCCTTTTCTAATATTTCTGCCATTAAAATCACCACTATCGGCTCCATCTGGAAGGACATCTTTGGGTTTAATTGACATCAATGTGTTCCTATTATTTTCCTATACAAAAATTAGAAAAAATTCTTCCTAGTAAATCATCCGAAGTAAAGTCGCCAGTGATTTCATTTAATGCTTGTTGGGCCTGGCGCAAATCTTCAGCCAATAATTCACCTGACTGATGATATGTTAGTTGTTTAAAACCCTCCTGTAAATGAAAAAATGCTTTATCTATTGCAACAAGATGGCGCCGGCGGGCAATAAAAGTTCCTTCAGCGAGGTCCTGAAAACCCACTAATTTTTTTATTTGGTCTTTTAACAACTCAAGACCTTGATGATTTTTGACTGAAACCCTAATGTAAGTCTTATGCTCATTCGAAAATACCGAAGGAATTTGGTTTATTAAATCTATTTTATTCAAAACAAAAAGAGCAGGGGTTTGCGAATTTAATTCAGGTAATTTTTCTTCGGTTTGACTGGCATCGATCATCCATAAAATGACGTCAGCTTGTTGTAAGGCTGTTTGAGTTCTTCGGATGCCTTCCTGCTCAACAATATTCTCAGGTTGCTCTCGAAGCCCGGCAGTATCGATGATGTGTAGAGGAATTCCATCTAGATTAATATGTTCTCTTAAAATATCGCGAGTTGTGCCAGGAATATCAGTTACAATTGCTGTTTCACGACCGCTTAAAAAATTGATCAAACTGGATTTACCTGCGTTAGGTTTACCCGCGATCACCACATTCAAACCCTCCTTCAACAAAGCACCTTGTTGGGCAGTATAGCGTAAGGATTGGACAGCATAAATCAGTTTGGCAAGGTCTTTTTCAATGGTACTTTCGTGAATAAAATCTATTTCTTCAGTAGGGAAATCAATCGCTGCTTCGATATAAAGCCGAAGCTGAATTAGCTGTTCAACGATCTCTTTTACTTTTTTAGAAAAATCTCCTTGCAACGAACGAAGCGCTGAGCGGGCTGCTTGTTCTGAACTGGCATCGATCAAGTCTGCTATCGCTTCCGCCTGTGCAAGGTCTATTTTACCGTTTAAAAAAGCCCTTTCGGTAAATTCACCAGGATTGGACAAACGAGCACCTGCTAACAGAACTTGCTGTAACACACAATCTAAAATTACCGGCCCGCCATGACCCTGTAGTTCTAAAACATCCTCACCAGTAAATGAATGAGGTCCGGGAAAAAATATAGCTACACCTTGATCCAAGGTCTCTTGGTTTCGGTCTTTAAATGGTAAATAAACTGCTACCCTAGGTTTGGGCAGTTGTCCTAAAATAGTTTTGGCTATTTGAGCAGCCAATTGTCCTGAAATGCGAATAATTCCTATACCAGCCCGGCCTGCTGGAGTTGAGATAGCAGCGATCGTATCGTTTTGCATAATAAAGTTCGTTATTAATCCATTCCGATGACCGGCTGTGTGCTCAACGTGTGCTGGAATGCCTATTCTTTTTTACTACTTTTTTGGTTACCTTTGGCTTGCGCTTCTTGTAGGTTTTCATTACATACCACTGCTGTAGAATACTCGCACAGTTGTTTACTAACCAATACAGTACTAAGCCCGCAGGAAATTGCAAAAAGAACACGGTGAAAATAACTGGCAAAAACATCATCATCTTGGCTTGAGTAGGGTCTGGAGGCGGGGGACTTAATTTTTGCTGTAAAAACATACTAGCGCCCATCAAAATGGGTAGCACATAATAGGGGTCATGGACAGATAAGTCTTTAATCCAAAGAATAAAAGGCGCTTGCCTTAACTGCACGCTTTCAATAAGAACATAATATAAAGCAATAAATACTGGAATTTGGATAATAGTGGGTAAACAACCACCTAGTGGATTAATTTTTTCATTTTTATAAAAATCCATAGTTGCTTTGCTAAGCGCTTGTTTATCATCCCCATAACGATCTTTCAAAGCTTGCAGACGAGGTTGAATCTCACGCATTTTAGCCATCGATGAATAGCTTTTTTCTGATAATTTATAAAAAAGCAACTTAATCAACAAAGTGGTAATGATAATGGACCAGCCCCAATTTCCGACTAAAGAATGAATGTGGTCCATAACCCAAAAAATAACCTTAGAAAACATCCAAAGCCAGCCATAATCAATGGTTAAATCCAGTCCCTTCGCTAATTTTTTTAGATCATCTGGCAGTTCTGGACCAACATAAAGCGTTGATTGTTGGCTAATTTCTGAGTTAGGATCAATTTTTAATGGTGGGCTTACGTAACCCAATGTGTAAACGTTATCGCTCACTGAACTGTAAAAATGATTAGACTGATCAGAAGGAGGTATCCAAGCCGTTAAAAAATACGGCTGTTGCATGGCAACCCAACCACCTTGAACATTTTGGTTAATTTGTTCTGAATTTAATTTCTTAAAAGGCAACTTTTCATAGGGTTTATCAAGACTCGAAATAGCCGCTCCATTATAAGATCGAGTATGTTGCGCTCCTAAAGGTGGAGTATTTTTTCGAACAATCTGCTGATAAGTGTTCCCAACCCAAGGCTGAGACCCAGTATTTTTTATTTGGTAACCCACTTGAACGTTATATTTACCCCGTTCAAATTTAAAAGTCTTTAAGACCTGTAAGCCCGAAGGGGTCATACCGCTGATTTGTACATCTAAACTATTTTGATCTTTACCAAGCTGATAATTTGTTTGGTTTGCATGATAGTTTACAGTTTCAGTTTGCGAGGCGTTGTTTGCCTTTAAGCCAGTTTGAGCCAAATATAAATGATTAGGGTCTGAATCCAGAATCGACATAGGGACGGGATTTTCTACAGATTCTTTATATTTATTTAATTTGGCATCGATGATCGAACCTTCAGTTAAATCAATATTGACATCCAGTACATCGGTTTTAACATTGATTACTTTAGAATTTGAAGCGGTATTCTGCTGCGAAACTGGACTTATGGGAGGTGGGGAAGTTCCCATCGGAACTTGATTTGCCGAACTATTGTAAGAAGGGGGAACAAAATGATCTTGGCTAGACTGTACCACATTACTATTAGTAACGGGCACATTCTTATTCGGTCCAAATTCCTTATTCCAAGCATTCCAAAGCAAAACGCCGATCAAAGTAATAGCGAGATACAAAACTATCTTATAGAAATTATTAAAGTTTTCTTTTACCAATTCTTTCAGTTTTGAAGTCATGACCGCCTTCTTTTTTGCACAGGATCGTATCCACCAGGATTAAATGGTTGACAACGTAATAACCGCCAAAGGGTGAGCATTAAACCTTTCCAAATACCGAATTCTTGAATGGCTTCTTCAGAATACACAGAACAAGAAGGGTAGAAACGGCAACAATTGCCCAAAAAAGGACTAATCATAAAGCGGTAAGTTCTTAATAAGATTATCAAAAATCGACTCATAAGCTTAATGTGTTCCGAATTTTGTGAACAAATTGTCTAAGCAATGACGTAATTCACTATTACCGGTTGATCCGGCTGAACTTTTAGCAACAATGACAATGTCATACTGAGGCAGTTCAGTTCTTTTTAATCGGAAAGCTTCCTTCACTTGCCTTTTGATCCGATTACGTTGCACGGCTAAAGGAATCTTTTTTTTAGAAACTAAAACGCCTAATCGAGAAAAAAATTTGTCATTGGGACTATAATGACAAGTAAAAAAATTATCCCTTGAAACACACCCTTGCTGGTACACCCCTTTTATTTCTAAGTTTTTGATTAAACGAAATTTTTTAGGGAGACTATTACACACTTAAACGTTTTCTACCTTTTGCTCTCCGTGCATTTAACACTTTGCGGCCACCAACGGTTTGCATTCTAGCGCGAAAACCGTGCGTGCGTTTACGGTGCAGATTACTGGGTTGATAGGTTCTCATCATAAAATAATCCTCAAGATTGAAATATACGTGCCTAATGATAAAGAATTTTTCAATTGGCGTCAATGCTCATTTTATGAGCAGATGGTTTTGGAGAAAGAATTAGAACTTTACTATAATAAATAATTTTAAAAGAATAGTTGTTATAGTTAGTGGCGGCTATAGACGTGGATAAGTGGTTTTTTATGGCTAATTACAATCGGTTAGAGAATTTAGACTATTTGGCTACACTTGTTTATAACCTGTTTTTTTCTGTGGATACTTTTTTAAAACGAATTTTTCAATAAGTTATGCACAGCTTTACAGCGTCTAGATACACAGGATTTTCAAAGTGTGTTATATTGAATGTATCACGCTCTATAAAAGGATTTATATGAAAAAATACCACAACATTTTGCTAGCTGTTGAGTTAAACCCAAAATCAGATTCCAGCATCATTCAAAAAGCAAAAGAATTTAAAGAATACTATCAAGCCGATTTGACTCTGTTGCATGTCGTGGAACATTTAAGTAACTATGGGGCTGCATATGGTGTTTCAGCAGGTATTGATATCGAAGAAATTCTAATTAACGAGGCTAAAAGCTCCATACAGCGATTAGGTGGGCAATTAGGCATCCCGGAACTAAACCAGGTCGTTAAAATTGGTCCTACCAGCCAAACCATCATCGAAGCGGCTTTGGAAAAACATGCCGATTTAATTATCATCGGTAGCCATGGGCGTCATGGTGTGCGGCTTATATTAGGTTCAACAGCCAACGGGGTTTTACATGCCGCTAGTTGTGATGTACTGGCAGTGCGATTAAAAGATTAATGTAATCGGGTCTAGTAAGCGTTTAAAAGTAGCTTACAAATCTTATCTTCTGTGTATTTGTATACATGACGGGTATCTTCAAGACCATTGGTCATAATCACAAATACAATAAGTCCATGGTTACGAGTCTTCATATATCCTGCTAGAGCGCTTACTCCGCTGTTTTTCATCGTTCCAGTTTTAGCGTGGATAATATCCCCTTTGGCAATGGAGGATAATCTGCCTCTTAGGGTTCCATCTTGTCCGGCAATAGGCAGTGCTTGCCATAAGTCTGGTTGAATTTTAGGGTCTCGATATGCGAACCGAAGTAATTTAGCAATTTGCCTAGGTGAAACTAAATCGTAACGAGACAAACCTGAACCATCGAACAAATGAATTTGATTAAAATCAATTGCGGCAGGTTGACTTAAAATTTCTTTAACCGCACTTAAACCATTTTGCCAGGTTCCTTGAGTTTGATAATAAACTTTACCAATTTGTTTTAATATTGAATTAGTATAAAGATTATCTGATTCTTTCAATAATGTTTTAACTATCAGGTTAAGTGGAGGGGATTGATGTAAAGTTAAAGTAACTGCAGAAGTAGGGGCTCGTTGAATATTAATACCCCCTGAAAAGTTAATATTTTCATTCTTTAAACCGTTGGCAATCAAAACCTTGGCATAAACCACGGGGTCTCTCAGAGCGACAGCAAAATATTGTTTGCTGGGTATTTTAGCAATACATCCGGTTATATGGTAAATACTTTCATTATCGCTATAAACGGATAGAGGACAGGATGTGCTACGAGTTTGGGTAATAGTATGATTATCAATTTTGACAACTCCTGAGGGAACAGAGGTGGTTACGTTCGCTGAACGTCCTGTCTGATTGGAAGGGGATATAATTATAGCGAATCTGTTTTCATTGAGGATAACTGCATTTAGTGGTGCAGCATAGCCAAATATTAAATCGTGTAACAGCCAGCCAGGTGCATAAGCAGCAGACCCATAGGCGGTGTTATCTAAATAAACATGGCCGCTAATTTGTTTAATGCCCATTTGTGTCAGTTGGTTTAATAGGCCAATCAGTTGTTTATCAGTGAGTGTTGGGTCGCCATTGAATTGTACATACAAGTCGCCGTTTAATACGCCTTGATTAATTTGTCCTGTAGCTAATAAACGTGTTTCAAAATGGTAATCGGGTTTTAAATAAGCTAAGGAAGCAACGGCTACAAATAATTTGTTAACGCTGGCAGGGGTAAACAATACATCGGCATTATGTTGATAAAGTAACTCTCTGCCATCTACTGTTTCAACAATTACTCCCATGTGGGCGTGTGGAGAGACTTTGCTTAAAATATGATCCATGCCGCGCTGTAAATTAGTATCTATCGGTTCTTCAACAGGTTGATTGGTGCGTTGGGAATGTAAGGTTTTTTTACTTTTTTTATTGGGCTTTTTAGCTTTAGTATGATGGTGGTGGGCAGTGTGTTTTTTATGAATATGATTTTCTGCTAAACAAAAAGTAGGATACCAGACGGTTAAAAGTATAATAATAACATAATGTAAAATTCTAGGTATTTTTCCCACAGTTTTATCTCTTAGATTGAAAAAATGAGAATAATAACGCGATTTTTTACCGGGCTGCAAGTTTAGGGTACTTGTGGGGGGAATTAACCTCCAGCTTTGTATTATTTTATCGTTTGTTAAGAACTTTTTTAGTACAAAAACTTTTTACTTTTATAGCCTAAGTTTTTTCTGGAGGTGTGTACATTTTAGAAAAGAAATATTAAGAAAATCTGAAATTTTGAATTTTTTTTTAAAAAAATTCTGTGAGGTACAAAAAATCATAAAACGAGTTTCTCATTTAACCAAGTTGAAAATTTAACAGTTTCTTAAGGTTGGAGTTTTATACTCCTAGTTTACAGGCTAAAAAATCAATATGAAGAAAAAAACGCAACAATTGTTTTTAGAAATTGAAAATAAGGATTGGAGGGCTGTATCGGAATTGATCGTTCAGGGAGCAGACCCTTACTTTTTGAATTCAGAAGGGCTGAACGCCTTTGATACATTATTAAATTCAGCAGGATATGCTGAAGCATACCAAAAAATATCCCAAGAAAAAATTTTAAGCAAAGGTAAAGCAAACATCCAAAATGAACTAGACGCCTTGTTAAGGGCTTTTGCTAAGAAGGAAGTTTATTTGTCTAGCAGTATTTTTGGTGAAGCGACTAACCGGCCTTTTAATTGGCCTTATTTTTCTATCTATGTTCAGAAGTTATATCAGGCAGGAGCCAATCCCCATGCTGTAGATGAATTTGGCCATAGCACTTTTTCAATTTCAGCCAGAAATTTATCCAGCTGCTTCGACCTCAAAACTCAAAGTCACCAACGATTCTTTTTATTGATGTTTAAGACTTTGTATAATGAAAATGTAAATGGTGCTAAAGTATCTATAGGCAAATGGAGTACTTTTTTTGCTAAAAGTCCAGAGATAACTTCTAAAAAAATCAGGGGTCGCAACGAAGAAGAAAGCGGAGCAGCCCAAAAAAAGGAGCTTTATGTCAACAGAAACTCTTAACTTAACTGCTAATGTGTATGATTATTTCCGAGCACATGCGTTCCGTGAAAGTCCTGTGCTGGCTAAGCTGAGGGAAGACACCGCCAAACTTTTCCCTGATCGAATGATCATGCAAATTTCTCCCGAACAAGGGCAGTTTATGCAGCTACTAGTAAAAGTTCTCTGTGCTCAAAATATTATAGAAGTCGGCACTTTTACCGGTTACAGCGCTCTTTGGATGGCTACCGCGATGGCGCCAACTGGAAAATTATGGACTTTCGATGTTAATCCCGAAACCACCAATTTTGCCAAAAACTATTGGGAGCAAGCTGGTGTTGCTTCCAAAATAAAACCGGTAATAGGGCCGGCTGAAAAAACTTTGCAGGAATTAATAGATCTAGGTCAAACCAATCATTTTGATTTTGCTTTTATTGATGCAGATAAAACCGGATATGATAAGTATTATGAGCTTTGTTTGTCGTTAATTCGTCCCGGTGGGTTAATTGCCATTGATAATACTCTGCAAGGTGGCAAGGTAGCCAATTCTGGTGATCATAGCCCGAATGTTACCGCTATAAAAAACCTGAATGATAAATTGGTTAACGATAAGCGAATTTTGTTAAGTATGTTGCCTATTAGCGATGGGTTAACCTTGGTTTATAAGCTATAAATCAATTTTAGCAATTCCCATTTTTTGGAGTAGTCCTTGCAGGATATCATTGTCAAAGAAATGAATATTTAACCAACCCCCTTTTTCGTGGAGGTTAATCGTTACTTTGGAACCAAAATGATCGGAAAGGATTCGCTCCAATCGGTACGTATCGGCATTGCTATTTTTGGTAGTAGCAGAAGTATTAGCTTTAGATTTCTGCTCTAAGTGGCGAACTGACCAATTGTTAGAAATACACAATTTTGCTAATTCAACTTGTTCAATTTGATTTAAACCAGCTAAAATCTTGCCGTGACCCTCTGTTAATTTCCCTGCTATAAGCCAATTTTGGATTTGAGTATCTAATCGCAGCAACCTTAAGCTGTTGGTGACGTGGCTTCTGGATTTTCCTAGAATTGCGGCTATTTCTTCATGTTGGTAGTTGAATTCGTCGACTAACCTTTGTAAAGCTTTGGCTTCTTCTATAGGATTGAGGTCTCTACGTTGAACATTTTCAATGGTAGTTACTGCCGCGGCTTGTTGATCACTGTAATCGTTAATTAGGCAAGGAACTGTATCTAGTCCAGCTATTTGTGCTGCTCGCCAACGCCTTTCTCCGGCGATGATTTCGTAGTAATGGTCACAGGGCCTAACTACAATTGGTTGAATGAGTCCTTGGGACTGAATGGATTGAGCTAATTCATTTAATGCGGTTTCATCGAAATGAGACCTCGGTTGGTAGCGTCCGCGCCGTAACTGCTCTGTTCCTAGATAACGAAGCAGTGAGTTTGAGGTCATAAGCTGCACCATTCAATTACAGCCATTCTAACCGCCACACCATTAGTAATCTGCTGAAAAATGACCGATTGAGAACCATCAACTACCTCTGAAGTTATTTCGGTTTCTCGATTGATGGGAGCGGGGTGCATTACAATCGCGTGTGGATCGGCAAAGCGAAGATGCTCTGTAGTTAATCTAAATTTTTCAAAGAACTTAGCAGGCTCGGAAACTGAAGGCGGCAGGGTAATTCTTTCTAGTTGAATTCTCAAAGTAACAATAACATCTGCATCTGCTAACCCGGTTTTCAAATCGGAATAGGTGGTTACCGGCCAAGCTTCTATATCAGAAGGTAAAAACTCCGGAGGCGCTATGACTCGAATATTAGTACAGTCTAAGATATTTAATCCTTGCACTAAAGACCTTGCGACTCTGGAATGAGCGATATCACCAATGATGGCAACGGTTATTTTAGAAAATGAGGGTTTGTATTGGCGAATAGTTAATAAATCTAAAATAGCTTGGGTAGGATGTTGATTAACACCATCTCCACCATTAATTATACTAGCTTGATTGCCAATTTCGTTCGCTAACCATTCTGGGGTATGGTTTTCTCTGTGGCGAATTACAATCAGCCTTGAACCTATTGCAATAAAACTTTTTACGGTATCGAGCAACGATTCTCCTTTTGCGGTGGAGATTCGATCAGTAATAGGATTCAAAACAAAAGCACCAAGCCGATGTCCGGCAATTGTAAAAGAAAATTGGGTTCGAGTGCTTGGTTCAAAGAACAAATTAACCATTACTTTTCCGGACATTAACGAAGATTGTTTTTGCTGTTTTACGAAATGATCTAAAAAATATTGTGCTCGGTCTAACAAATGTTGCAGGGTTTGTTGATTTAATTGATTGATACTTAATAAGTGCATCATCACTCCAGAATAGCTTAATTGCTCACTGTTTTCCAGCAATTCCCGCTTCGCTGTGCTCGAGGTCGCAATGAGGGTATTTTTAAGAGAAAATTCCTTAAGTTTGTTTCGAGAATTTAATGTGACTTTTGGCTCATCCAGGATTCTAAAATTAACTTGGCGGCAAAGCTATCGATGGGATAGTCTTTCAGTTTAACGCCGATTTGTACCAACCTTCTTTTGGCTTCACGTGTGGTTAAGCGTTCATCCACCAGGTGTACTGGTAAATTAAATCTTTGTTGAAGTTCAACTGAAAATTGTCGAACTGCAAAGCTAATGGCTTGCTCTCCACCGTCCATTTTAAAGGGTAATCCGACTAGTAGCACTCCTGGTTGCCATTGCGCGATTAGTTGGGCGATTTGATCCCATTTAGGTACACCTCGTTCCGCTAGCAAAACCGGCAAAGGATTGGCAGATAAAGTAATCGTTTGTCCTACTGCTACTCCAATTCTGCGTAAGCCAAAGTCAAAGGCTAGAACTACAGAAGGATTAGGCATGCCCTGTTTGATTGGACATTCGAACGATATCCACTCCAATTATTTTTGCGGTGGTTTCCCAGCGTTGATCAATTGGTGTATTAAAAAGAATTTTGTTATCACTGGGAACAATTAACCAATCATTTCGTTGTAGCTCTTCTTCAATTTGACCAGCTTGCCAGCCAGAGTAACCTAGAGTAACTAAGTATTGATTAGGTCCTTTTTCCTCAGCGATAGCAACCAAAGTTTCTTTTGAAGAGGATAAATAAATTTCGGCGCTTTCTTCATAGAGCACAAAGCCATGCTCCTGGCCAACAGGTCCTCCCATCATAACAATTTGTGAACCGACTTGTTCTGATTGGGTATTAATATTTAAATGCTTAAGCACATCATTGAGTTGCATCGAAAGAGGTTTATTAATGATTAAGCCTAAAGCACCTTCTTCATTATGCTCATAGATATAAACAACCGCTTTGGAAAAATTAGGGTCTTCAAGGCTAGGTAATGCAACCAAAAAATGGTTTGCAAGGGAAGTAAAGGTTCTAGAAGTTTTTTTTTGCATGAAATCACAGGGATGTTAGTTAATTCCTCCCTAAATATTGAAGGTGGTTGGAGATAGACTTTCATCTATCTCCAAACCCTAAAAGCTACTTTTTGCCGCCGCCTTTTTGGCCGCCTTTTCCTGGGGCGCCTTTGCCTTTATCTTTGCTCATTTTATTTTCCTCATATTGGAAGTTACATTATTGTTGATATCAGAAACCTGTATCAACACCCTATAAAGACAGAGCATAATGCTTTGTCCCTACTCCTTAGAGCCTAAGGCTCTTAATCCTCATCTCCATTGTCATTGTAGCCTATATCATCGTTATCGGTACTATGACTTAGAGTGTCATCCAGAGCGTCATTTTTTCTATTGGCTTCAGATTGATCTTGGCTCAAATCCAAGCTGTTGTCAAAATTATCCGAATCTAAATCGGCATCATGATTAGATAAAGGATCTTGGCTAGTTTGAGTTTGGCAATTTGTGCAAGAATTAGGTTGAGAAGCGGCTATCGAAAAAGAATATAGGAAAGAATAGACGAGCGCTACAGTGGATATGATTAACCACTTCATTTTAAGCATCCTGTTCCTCCTAGCCGAAATAGAAAAAAACTGAATCGAAGATTACTCCGATAAAATGGATAATGCAAGCAGTCTGATTTGCCTATCCTTCCCCTTATGGCGTCTTATCGGGTAAAGTATTTTCTTGTAAAAACTTTATCGGAATTTTAGCCATGGTTCAACTGGAAAAGATAATAAAACAAATTCATGCGGCTGAACAAGAGTATCAACGCAAGCCTGGTTCTGTAAGGCTATTAGCCGTTACCAAAGGACGCGGTATCCAGCAAATTTTAGCTGCTTTTCAACAAGGGCAAAGCGCTTTTGGAGAAAGCTATCTTCAGGAAGCCTTAACAAAAATAAAGGCGTTGTCTAGCTACCCTTTAGAATGGCATTTTATTGGAAATCTTCAAGCTAATAAAACCCGGTTAATTGCTGAAAATTTTGCCTGGGTGCATAGCCTCAGCCGCTTTAATATTGCTGAACGGTTGAGCAGCCAAAGACCAGCGCATTTGCCGCCGCTAAACATTTGCGTAGAAGTGAACGTGAGTCAAGAATCTTCAAAATCTGGAATTAATGCATTTGATTTGCTGCCTTTTTGCCAAAAGCTGATCCATTTGTCTCATATAAAATTAAGAGGGTTGATGGTTATTCCTGAAAAAAATGATTCATTTGAAGGTCAAAGATTAGTATTCAGAACGGTTTATAATATGCTCCAGCTTTTGAAAGAAAATGGTCTGAAGGTAGATACTTTATCCATGGGCATGTCGGGCGATTTTCAAGCGGCTATCGCTGAGGGAACTACTATGGTACGAATTGGATCAGCAATTTTTGAAGCTAATCAGTTTTAAACCACGGCCAACACTTCAGAAATTTCCAAGTTCCGGTCATTGCGA
>JAFEDN010000483.1 GCA_018241585.1 Pseudomonadota bacterium
TTTTTCAATATTTCATGAGCTTATAGGTAATTTTTGCTTCAGCGGGAACTGCTGTGTGACGGATCTGAGGAAGGGAAAGAGCCTGGGTGGAACTGCTGATTTGCCAGATCGGAACACTCTTGAGACAGCAGCGCGCTGCGAAAGTGGGGATGTTAGCCTTGAGTATTCATCATCAAATATTGTATTGTGACAGCGATGGCGTTACTGACCCTGCTGCCTCACAAACAGTCAGGTTTACGCGAATGGAGCGTAGAGGGGAGCCGATTTTCGTGTCCCGCATTTTTGGTTTAACCAACACAATCCGCTGAGATTATCGTGGATGAATGCCTCCGGTGCGCAGCGTCATGCGATCTGCGAGATTAAGGGATTATGGGTTTAATTGCCAAGTTGGTATGCCGACTACTGAGTTCCCGGCAACACTAGCGCTGCCTAGACCCTAAGATATTTTAATTCACTATGACAAGGAGTATTTTTTTATGAAAGGACAATTTCCCGCTGTGATCCAACTAGCTGATTTAAATGGTCAAAACGGTTTTAAAATTGACGGTGAAAATCAATACGATAAAAGTGGATATTCCGTCAGTACCGCTGGGGATATTAATAGTGATGGATATACTGATCTGATTATTGGAGCGCCTTACGCGAATTTTTCTGGGGCGAATTCAGGGACAGGCGCCAGTTATGTGGTGTTTGGGAAATCTGGTCTAGGCAGTGCTGGCAGCATTCCGCTCATGAGTTTGAGTGGCAGCAATGGGTTTGTTTTGCCCGGAGTGTCAGGCACTTATAGTGGCTATTCAGTCAGCAGAGCCGGCGACATTAATGCAGATGGAGTGGCAGACCTAACCATTGGAACGCTTTATGTGCCGGGTTCTTTTGCAAGCGCCAGCTATGGGGTGTTTGGTAAAGCGGGCATAGCTAGTTCCGGCAGCTTAGCATTACAAAGTTTGAATAGTGCTGCTAATGGGTTTGCCATAGTTGGAGTGACAGCAAGCAGTGCAAGTGGTTTTTCAGTCAGCGATGCTGGCGATATCAATGGGGACGGTGTTGTTGATCTCATCATTGGTGCGCCTGAAATGAATTCTAATACCGGGGCGAGCTATGTGGTGTTTGGTAGAGCAGGCTTAGGCAATTCCAGTATAGGGTACTCGAGTTTGAATGGCAACAATGGTTTTGTCCTGACTGGAGTGGCAGCGAATGATTATAGTGGCTATTCAATCAGTGGTGCCGGCGATATCAATGGCGATGGAGTGGCTGATCTGATCATCGGTGCATATGGGGCAAATTCAGGTGCAGGCGCCAGCTATGTGGTGTTTGGGAAACCCGGTATCGGCAGTTCCGGCAACTTAATGCTCTCGAGTTTGAATGGTAGCAATGGTTTTGTCCTGCCCGGAGTGTCAGGTATTTATAGTGGCTATTCAGTCAGCAGTGCAGGGGATGTTAATGGAGATGGAGTAGCTGATCTGATCATCGGTGCATATGGGGCAAATTCAGGTGCAGGCGCCAGCTATGTGGTGTTTGGGAAACCCGGTATCGGCAGTTCCGGCAACTTAACGCTCTCGAGTTTGAATGGAACCAATGGCTTTAAGTTGAATGGTGAAAATAGTAATGATTACAGTGGCCATTCCGTCAGTGCTGCTGGCGACATTAATGGCGACGGGATAGCAGACCTGCTGGTTGGAGCTTATGGTTATAATAACAGTAAGGGCCGCACCTACGTAATTTTTGGAGATATTCCGCCCGTATTAGTTAATAATAAACTGAATGTGATGGCAGGCGCTTCGGTTGTTCTGAGTTACATTAATTTAGGTGCTTATGATCGCAATCATAACAATCAAACTTTGGTGTTTGCTCCTTCTGCTGTGCAACACGGCTATTTCTCAACCACTAGCGCACCCAGTGTTCCGCTGGTTAACTTCACTCAGCAACAAGTAACTAACGGCATGATTCAGTTTGTGCATGACAGTACCCAGAATCCGCCCAGTTATGACATGAGTGTTTATAGCCCCGGCATAGCCTGGACCGGCCCTTGGTCAGCACAAGTTTCGTTTAACTTGGCGCAGAGTTATTTTCCTTCAGTACTGCCGTTGGCAAGCTTAAATGGTAAAAATGGCTTTACAATGGATGGCGGGTCGGCAGAAGCCAGTGGCCACTCTGTCAGTGCAGCAGGTGATATCAATAATGATGGCTACGCTGATCTGTTAATTGGTTCTTATGGATATAACAGTTATACAGGCCGCAGTTATGTGGTGTTTGGTGGTTCTAATGTGGGAACTGTACCGGTTATTCCGCTATCTAATTTAAATGGAACCAATGGTTTTAAATTAGATGGAGAAGGGGCAGGCGATTATAGTGGTTTCACAGTCTCTGCAGCGGGAGATGTCAATCACGATGGTTATGGGGATATTTTGATTGGTGCTTATGTTCGCTCCACCTATGCGGGCCGTACTTATCTTGTATTTGGTCAATCTAATATTGGTAATTCTGGATTGGTGCCACTCTCTACACTAAATGGAACCAATGGATTGAAGCTAGATGGAGAAACCAGTTCTGTTTGTTCCGGCTATTCTTTTGGTAAAGCGGGTGATATGAATGGAGATGGTTATGCCGATTTTGTGATAGGCTCGCCTGGATATAGTGGTGGTTGTCCTAATGGAATGGGTCGGAGTTACGTGTTATTTGGCACGCCGGGACTTAACAGTTCTGGGCCAATTTTGTTATCAAGCTTAAACGGGATTAAGGGATTTAAATTAAGTGGAGAAGCGATACCGGATTCCAGTGGTTGGTCAGTCAGTAATATAGGAGATATCAATGGGAATGGAATTGATGATTTGCTTATTGGTGCGTATGGACACAGTAGTAATACAGGCCGTAGCTATGTCGTATTTGGTAGTAGACAGATCGGCGAAACTGGGCTTATCAGCTTATCCAATTTAAATGGAACCAACGGTTTTAAAATAGATGGTGAGGCATCCAGCGATTACAGTGGTTATTCAGTGAGTGCTGCTGGGGATATTAATGGAGATGGCTATGCTGATGTATTGATCGGCGCTTACAACCGTGCGAGTGGAATTGGGCGTAGCTATGTCGTATTCGGGGGAGCCAATGTAGGAAATTCTGGAGTACTAGCATTATCAGGTTTAAATGGGGTGAATGGATTTAAATTAGATGGAGAGGCTGCCAACGATTATAGTGGTTATTCTGTCAGTATGGCTGGGGATATTAATGGGGACGGTTATGCCGACATTATTATCGGTGCTTATAATCATGCCAGCGGTACAGGTCGCACTTATGTGGTGTTTGGAGGAAATAACGTAGGAAGCTCAGGATCAATACTTTTATCTAATTTAAATGGAGTCAATGGATTTAAATTGGATGGGGAAGTGGTAGGGGATAATAATGGTATTTCTGTAAGCACAGCAGGAGACGTTAATAAAGACGGAGTTGTGGATTTTCTGACTGCTGCCTATTTACATGCAGGTCATTATGGTCGAACTTACCTTATTTTTGGTGATATTGCTCCGATTTTGGTCAATAATTCTTTACGATTATCTCTAGGTTCGACAGTAGCATTGAATGTCAATGATATCAGTGCTTATGACCGCAACCATAATAACAACACCATCGTCTTTGTTGCTTCTAACATCACCCACGGACAATTTGAATTAGTAAGCCAACCCGGAGTCGCTATCAGTAATTTCACGCAACCGCAATTGGTGAATGGCAGCGTTCAATTTGTCCATGACGGTAGTGCTTTTGCGCCGAGCTATAACATGACGGTATACAGCGCGGGCATCGCTTGGACCGGGCCTGCCGCAGCGAATATTACTTTTCTTGCAACTACACCAACAAGCACCCCTTCTTCGACAGTAGCGCCGACTACGTCCACTCCGATAATAACCACGGGTACACCAACTCCATCGCCGACGCCGGCCCCAACCCCAGGCCCAACCGTCACACCCACACCCACACCCACACCCACACCCACACCCACATCAACACCAATTTCCACCCCCGTTCTGGTTAACAATCAACTCACCATCGATGACGGCCAAACGGTAGTTTTATCAGCTACCAATTTGCAGGCTACTGAAATGAGCTTTAACGCCAGCAATCTGATTTTTTATATCAGCGATGTGCGAAGCGGTTATTTTAGTTTATTGCCTGCCAATGCATCCGTCACGCGCTTTCTGCAATCATATGTGCAGAATGGTCAGGTGCAGTTTGTGCATTCCGGTGATCATCAAGCGCCTAGTTATTCGGTGGTGGTGAGTGATGGCAGTCAAACGACTACGCCAAGTCCGGTCTCTGTCGATTTTATTGGCGCGCCATCAATCACAACAAAACCGGTAACCGTAACACCCGGCGGTTCGACGACAATCACTACCGACAATTTGAATGTCACGAACACCGGCGACAGTTTGTCGAATCAAATCGTGTTTCAGGTCAGTAATGTACAGAATGGGCAATTTGTATTGAACGGGAGCAGTACCCCGGTGACGAATTTTACCTTGACGCAATTAATCGACCACACTGTGCAATTGGTGCAGGATAGCAGCAATATTGCGCCAAGTTATGTAGTGAGCGTGACCGGCAATACTGGACTCAGCAGTGCACAGACGTCGGTGACGGCGCAGCTTTGTACCAGTTTGTTGAGTTGTGCGCCGAAGATTGTGCGCAATAATTTATGGGTCAAGCAAGGAGAATCGGCCACACTCACCTCACAGAATATATACGCTACGACCAATGATGGGCAAGTTTTACCGGCGAATACGGTTTTTTATGTGACGAACATTAATCACGGTTACTTTAGTGTGAATGATAGTTCCAGTTCGTTTTTCACTCAACAGCAGTTGGAAGATGGGGTAGTCAGATTTGTCGATGACGGTAGCAACGTAGCGCCCAGCTATCAAATAGCTGTGCAATCATCCGGGTTGCAAACCAATAGTTTCTCCCAGGTGACGTTAGGGTTTGTCAATAAGCCGCCGCACTTAGCTGGGACATTGCCGAATCAGATTGCGGCCATCGGACAACTGTTTACTTTAGCCATTGCCCCCAGCGTATTTACCGACCCGCAAGGCGATCCGCTGATTTTATCGGCAGGAGTTTATAACAGCTCTGAATCTTTACCTGGTTGGTTAGACTTTAACCCGAGCACCAACCGGTTTAGTGGTACACCGGTTGAATCTGGTGTGATTAGTATTGGAATCACTGCGACCGACCCGGAAGGATTATCCACTGAAGGAGAATTTTCACTGACAGTGCTTAATCAATCTTCCGGCGGCAATAATTCGTTAGTAACGACGATCGTCAGTTCGGTGGTATCCGGAAGTATTGGCTTATTCTTCTTATTGTTGAAACTTTGTCTGCAACGTGCGGCCAATAAAAAACTAGAGGAAGCATTAGGAGAAACCGGAGATTATGAACAAAACGTGGTGCGTCCACTCGGACGAGCGATCGCACAGCGATTGAAAATCACCGGCTTTATGGATCATACGACCAAACGAGAAATGCTTGAGTTTAAAGACGCGGTGCGAACTTTGCTAGGATGTTTATCGACCCGGGGGATCCATTTAGAGGACCCGCAATTAAATGAATCTAGGCGTGCCTACCTGATCGACGAAATTGCCGCGCAGACTAAAGAATACTTTTTACCGGGAAGCCGCAATTGTTGCCGGAAGAGTTGCCGGTCTTTCGTTTCGTTTTTTACTTCAGAAGTCACACCACACCAGATCAGCACAGGGGCTGCCGCCATTGCGGATGCTGTCGTTCAAGCGCAGAGGCATCATAAATCCAGCGCAGTGCAGATGGGCATGTTATCCAGCTCGCAAAGCGGCTTGTCTCAACCAGTTTCTCCGTCAGCGCAAACCGATCAGGAACAAACAGCGGCAACGTTATCATAAAAGCGGAGTATTTAGAAAATTCTAAGTATTAGGGGGGCGTTGCAGCCAGGAAAAGCATCCGCCAACACTGGTAATCGTTCACGGGGTAGATCGGAACCGCCCCTATTGGCCGTTCTGCGTATGGATATTCATCGTCGTGAACGGTTATCAACACTGTTTTGGATTGTGCTGTATAATCAGGATCATGCCAATAGGGACTTATTTATTTTTGAGTCAAGTTACCGCGGGCTTTTTCCAAAATTCGGATGAAGCTGGTTATTTCATCAGGTTCACACTTGCCTAGTGCCTGGTTCCAAATGGATAACATTTCTTGTTTTAAACCTTGAGTTAGTGCTTTACCGGTGGAGGTCAGTTCGATTCGGATATATCTTTTATCGGCAGAGTCGGTATAGCGGTGCAATAACTTTCGTTTCACTAATCGATCTAAAGAGCGGGTTAGAGAAGCCGGTTCGAAATTGAGTTTTTCAGCTAATTCTGCTTTAGTCATGGCCTGTTCTTTCTCTACTCGCATCAATATGATCCCATCGACCTTAGTCAGATCATGGGTCAATAAAATAGGTTTCATTTGTGAGCCAATACTTTGGACTACGGCTCGCCATTCGTCTTGTAATTGTTTTAATAAGTTAGTTTTCATGAACAATATTATACAAAGCATTGTATTGTGATGCAATGCTTTGTATAATAGCCGGGTGCTAATAAATCTAGGTCTAAAATTGAAAAAATTAATCTATAAATATCTTATTATTGCTGCGACGGGATTTGCTTGGCTGGGAGTAAATGCAACTGCTTGGGCTTGGGATGTTGATCCTTTTAATGTGGAAGCTTGGTCCACTCCGAATCCACAAACTTACTGGCCAAAGCCAATTGATCTTGTGGTGACCGACGCAGCCGCCCCCTTGGCTGCATATAAATTACCTCATAAAGCCTTAACATTAACTGAAGTGACTGATTTTGCATTGCAAAATAACCCCGATACACGTTTAGCTTGGTTTCAGGCTAAAGCAGCAGCGGCTCAGGTCGGTGTGGATCAAAGCGCTTATTTGCCGCAACTCACTGGAGGATTTGGAGCCCAGTATACGGCCAATTGGTTTTCTAATCCGAATGATGCTCAAACTACTTATGGCCCGAATTTTAGCTTCAGCTATTTGTTGCTAGACTTTGGTAACCGCAGTAATACCGTTTTGGCCGATAAATATGCACAAATTGCCGCTAATTTAAATCAAAATAATGCTATCCAGCAGGTAATTTTGAATGTCCAACAAGCTTACTATGACGTTTTGGGTCAACAAGCCCTAGTGACAGCCAACCAGGAAAATGTCAAACAGGCTAAAGCCAGTCTAGAAGCCGCTCAAGCTTTGCGTGCCAATGGTTTGAAAACTATCGGTGACGTGTATCAAGCAGCAGGGTCTTATGCCCAAGCACAATTAGATTTACAAACATCTCAAGGAAATTTTCAAACTGATTTGGGGCAATTAGCCACTACTATGGGATTGCCGGCTAATACTCCTTTGCAAATTGTTTCACTGCAAAATCCACCCAAGCTCGATCGAATTAATCAAAATGTTGCACGGTTGCTCTCGGCGGCTAAGCGCAACCGCCCTGATTTGTTGGCGGCGGAAGCGCAAGTACGTCAAAGCCAAGCAGAATTAGCAGCCACCAGGGCTACAGGCTGGCCGACTTTATCTGTTAACGCTACAGCTCAACCTGGGGGAGTGTTAAGCAATACTACTGGTACGGCGGTATCCGCTTCTTTAACGCTGTCGGTACCTTTGTTTACCGGTTTTTCTTATACTTATAGCGTAAAGAAAGCGCAAGCACAGATGTTGGCCGCTCAGGCCAGCCGTGATCAGCTGAACCAACAAGTGCAGTTTCAAGTTTGGCAAGCTTATTTCGCTTTAAAAACCGCTGAAAAAAATATCTATACTACTGAGACTTTGCTGAAAAGTAGTCAACAAGCCTATCAGCAAGCTTTCGGCCAGTATAAAAATGGCGTCGGCGATATACTATCGGTGCTGACTACTCAATCCACCTTAGCTAACGCCAGGGTGCAATATATCCAGGCTCAATTAAATTGGTATATTGCTTTAGCACAATTGGCGGCGGCTATCGGCGACTTAACTCCTGCAACGCAAGGGCCGCTTTCATGAACAAGAATATTCGTAACCGGTTGATAATTTTCATTGTTATTATTATCGCCATTGGTTTGTTAATTTGGAATCTGACTAAACCTGCGCAACCCAAGAAAGTTCACGCTAAAAGCGGTACCAGTCTGGCGGCGGCAGCCATTGTAGTGAAAGTGGTTCATCCTGAACGAAAGGATGCGCCGGTCACTATCCAAGAAATAGCCAGTGTTGAACCAGAGCAATCTGTCAACGTAGTGTCACAGGTCTCTGGAGTTCTAAAGAAGATTTATATTGACCAAGGACAAAATGTGTCGGCGGGGCAGCTGTTGTTTGAAATTGATCCCGGAGTCTATGCAACCGATGTGGCTAATGCCGAAGCGGTATTGAAAAGAGACCAGGCGCAATTAGCTTTCCAAAAAGCGACTGCTGATCGATACGCTGCCTTGGCGAAATTAGAATATGTTTCTAAACAGAAGTATGAGGATGCTTTGGCTTCTGCTCAAGAGCAAGAGTCGGTGGTTGCTGCTGATCAAGCGCAATTGCAACAAAAGAAAATTCAGCTAGGTTATACCCGCATTCATGCGCCTATAAGTGGCAAAGCTGGCGCTATTAATTTTCATGTGGGCGATATCATCGTTGCCAATGGTGCGACCCCTTTAGTGGTAATTAATCGTTTGGATAATGTATTAGTGAGTTTTAATGTTCCGCAAAATCAATTACAGGATTTACTGACCTATCAACAAACCGGTTCTTTAAAGATACAAGTGCTGAACGAAAGTGGTAACCAATTGCTCGCTGAGGGTCAATTGAATTTTATCGGAAACGCCGTTAATCCCCAAACCGGCACGATACTGGTTAAGGGAAAAATAGATAATACCGGGTTGAAACTATGGCCAGGTCAATTAGTATTAGCACGTTTGATTTTAAAAATTGAACATAACGCTTTAGTGATTCCTAGCATGGCCGTCCAAATGGGCCAAAACGGTAATTATGTTTATGTGGTGAGAAATAATCAAGCGGCCATCCAGCCCATTACCGTTGACCGAGTTCAAAATGGCGAAACTGTGGTTTCTCAAGGGATAGACCCTAAAGATGAAATCATTGCCGAAACACCACCAGGATTACAAGAAGGCGTTCCAGTGAAGGTATCAGGTCAAAAATGAATATATCTAAGATTTTTATTGAACGTCCGGTCGCCACCATTGTGCTGACGGTTGCGTTGATTATTTTTGGCTGGGTGGCCTACAAATCTTTGCCGATCAGTGAACTGCCGGAAATTGATTTTCCGGTGATAGTGGTGATTGCCAATATGTCAGGGGCCGATGCAGAGACCATGGCCAACACCGTCGCTACTCCTTTAGAAAAACAATTTAGCGCTATATCTGGTTTAGACGAAATGACTTCAACCAGCACGGCCGGGCAAACCATGATCTTTTTGCAGTTTGCGCTCGACCGAAGTATTGACGCAGCCGCCCAGGATGTGCAAACCGCCGTTTCTCAAGCTTCTCGTTCTCTACCTTCAGCCATGACCAGCACTCCTGAAATTCATAAGGTCAATCCTTCCGCTTCACCAGTCTTATTTATAGCCTTAACCGGACCCAATATTCCACTGACCAAACTAGATGATTATGCTGAAACCAATATTGCCCAAAGGTTATCCATGGTATCCGGTGTGGCCCAGGTACAAGTTTATGGCAGTCAGCAATACGCTGTTCGAATTCATCTCAACCCTCATGCTGTTTCTGCTCGAGGACTCAGCAATAGCCAAGTGATCAGTGCTGTTCAGGAAGCGAATGCCACGCAACCGGCAGGTTCCTTGCAAACCCCTGAAAGGACCTATAGCGTCAAGGCCGTTAGTCAGTTTTCTAATGCTGCTGATTTTAATAAAACCATTGTCGGATTTTCCCAAGGCGCACCCGTTCATTTGCAAGATGTCGGGGTGGCGGAAGATAGTGTGGTCAATGACAAGGCAGCCTCTTGGTACAATAAAGACCGCACTATATTGCTGGCAATTCAACGCCAACCTGAGACCAATACTGTGCAAGTGGTCGATGCGATCAAAAAATTGTTACCGAATTTAACTCAAAACTTACCGGGCGGCGCCAAATTAGCTATTGCCTATGACCGTTCAGAATTTATCCGTCAAACCATGACTGAAATGAAAATCACTTTGGTACTGGCGATTGTTTTAGTGGCTGCAATCATTTTGTTATTTTTAGGGAACATCTCTTCTACGTTTATTGCAATTATTGCCTTACCGGTGGCTCTATTAGTGACCTTTGGGTGTATGTTTTTCCTTGGATACAGTTTAGATACTTTGTCTTTGATTGGTTTGGTTTTGGCGGTGGGTTTTATCGTCGATGATGCTATTGTCGTTTTAGAAAATATTGTTCGCTATTTAGAGCAGGGATATAACCGGGTGGAAGCCGCTCTGAAAGGCAGTGGCGAAATTGTTTTTACAGTAATCTCTATGACGCTTTCCTTAGTTGCGGTGTTTATTCCCCTGATTTTTATGGGAGGCATTGTCGGAAGACTATTTCGAGAGTTTTCGATTGTTGTAACCATTTCCATTTTAGTTTCGGGTGTAGTGGCGCTGACTTTAACTCCTATGTTGTGCAGCCGTCTTTTAAGGCCCAAAACTAGTGAACATTCCTTTTTTCCCTGGTTTGAAAGACTGTTTAACGCCAGCAAAGTACTTTATGAGGGCGGTTTACGTTGGTCGGTGAATCATGTCCGGACCATACTGGTCATTACGGTTTTGGTATTTTTTGCCATGATCGGTTTATTTGTATTGGTTCCTAAAGGATTTATGGCTTCTGAAGATTCCGGATTTATTTATGGTTTTACCAAAGTTCCTGTTGGTTTGCCGTTCAGTGATTTTATCCAAAGACAACAGGCGGTAGCTAAAATCATCAAAGATAATCCTAACGTCGATGCAGTTTTTTCCAATGTAGGCCAAAGAGGGGGTAGTGGTTCCAGCAATGGCGGCATGATGTTTATTCGCTTGAAAATTCGCAAGGACCGGAAACTCTCTGCAGATGAAACCATTGAGCAATTGCGCCGGCAAACCAGCAAAATATTTGGTATTCAAACCAACTTTATGAATCCTCCGCCTCTGAATATGGGCGGTGGTAAATCTTCCAGCGGTATGTTTCAGTATGTGCTTCAAGGTAGTGATTTAGCGCTTCTTGAAAAAACCGCTACCGATTTACAGGATAAGTTGGCCAAAATTCATGGAATCAAGGACGTGGATAACGACATGGATTTATCCAATCCAGAATTGAGAATTAAAATTTTGCCAAATGAAGCAGCTGCATTAGGTGTTAGCACCGAGGCTATTGAAAATGCACTTTACAATGCTTATGGCCAGCGGCAAATCAGCACGATTTATACAGCTACCAACGAATATCCGGTGATGGTTGATGTTCAAACTTCTTATCAAAAAAGTGTCAATGCTTTGCAAGCCATTGATGTCCCTGGTTCCAATGGCACGCTGGTGCCGCTCAGTTCTGTAGCCCAAATTGTTCAAGGTGTGGGACCTTTAAGCATCAATCATTTTGGTCAGCTTCCTTCAGTAGCTATTTCTTATAACATTGCAACTGACGCTTCTTTAGGGGATGTTAATCAACAGATTACCCAAATAGCTCAACAGAATTTACCGGCTGGAATTACCGGTTCTTTTGGCGGAGCAGCCAAAGCATTTCAATCTTATTCAAATACACTGCCTTTATTATTACTGGCGACAGTATTTATCATTTATGTAGTGTTAGCGATTTTATACGAACATTTTCTTCATCCGGTTACTATTTTGACTGCTTTGCCATTTGCTGCATTTGGCGCTTTGATTATGTTAATCATGTTCCATTTACAGTTAGATTTGTTTAGTTTTATTGGCATCATTTTGCTAGTGGGTCTAGTCAAGAAAAACGGTATTATGATGGTCGACTTTGCTATTGAAGCACGCAGAAATCTAAATTTAGAACCTAAAGAAGCAATCATCAGAGCATGCCTAATTCGATTCCGCCCGATCATGATGACCACCATGACTGCGATTTTGTCTTCATTACCTTTAGCGGTTGGTTTAGGCACCGGCAGTGAATCACGGCGTTCCATGGGCGTGGCGGTAGTGGGTGGATTGCTGTTTTCTCAAATGTTAACCTTGTTTGTCACACCGGTTTTTTATTTAATCTTCGAGAAATTGGCTCATAAGAAATGGCGAATGCCAAAGATATTTAAGAAATTTACTAATTCGTAGGAAATAGTTAAAGTATAGTTGTATTATTCTTATTAATTAGGTAAATTGTTGGATATGGAAATCACTAAAACTGAATTAACTGCAGTGCTTTCTCAATACAACCCATGGTGGCGAGGTGAAAGCAGTGAAGACCTCTCTTCTTGGAAAAGAGCCGCTTTCTATGATTTTTTTGAATGGGTCTATGATCCACCTGCCCCTCGAGCGGTAATGTTATCTGGAGCCAGGCAGGTAGGAAAAACCACTTTATTGTTGCAAGCTATCCAAAAATTGCTCCATAAAGAAAATGTTCCGGCTGCTAATATTCTGTATGTCACTTTTGATCACCCATTAATTAAATTGTCCGGCGTTGATGCGGTTTTACAGGCGTGGCGTGAACGAATTCCTTCTGAGGGAGGAACTGAATACTTATTTTTAGACGAAGCACAATTCATTAAAGATTGGAATATTTGGATAAAGCATCAAGTTGATTTTAATAAAAACAAAAGGATCGTCTTTACAGGTTCTGCTATGCCTCTTATCAAGGGACAAGATTCAGCACCTGGCCGTTGGCACAACATTAAACTAACAACACTTTCTTTTTACGAGTACCTTGAATTATTTAAATATAATATAGAAAGAGAAATTTCGCTGTTATTTAACGACATTCAAAAGTTATCTGATAATGCAAAAAGTACGCTTAGTATTCCACTTACACGTTTTAATAAATTAAATAAACAGTTTTCTTTACCAGTTTTAAAAGAATTAAATTCATTAGAGGATTTATTCTCTTGGCAAAAACATGACTTTCAAAGTACGATTGAAAATTTCCAACCTTATGTTGGAAGTTTTCATCAATATTTAGTACGAGGAGGGTTTCCTCAGGCAGCTATGGGAAGAAATGTTACTCAAGCGCAACGCTTAATAAGAGAAGACATTGTAGATAAAATTTTAAAGCGAGATATGACTGCACTGTTTGGTGTGCGCAGTGTTTTAGATTTGGAAAAAACTTTCTTATATCTTTGTATGCATAATGGTGGTTTACTGGATATGAGCGACTTAGGAAAAAATTTAGAAGTAAAACGCCCAACTGCTGAACATTTCATTGAATTATTAGAAGGAGCACATTTGATTTACCGGTTAAGGCCTTTTGGTTATGGCAAAGAAATACTTCGTTCAAAAAATAAGATATATTTAGCAGACGCTGCTATTGCCCCTGCAGTTTTGCTTCAAGGAGCTAGTGTTTTAGATAACTTTAAATTATTAGGACAGGTTATCGAAGCATGTGTTTCAAAACATCTTTTAGCTCATTTTGGTAAGGATTTTCGGGTTACGTTTTGGTCTGGCAAACATGAAATAGACCTTATTTTAGAAAACTATGATCGAATTATTCCTTTTGAAGTCAAGTATAGAAATGCAGACAGCATGAAAGCTAGAAATTTAAAAGGATTAATAGAATTCTGCTCCGAGAAATCGGTAAAAAATGCTTATGTGGTTACAAAATCATTAAACGATTTTGGGCCTATGGAGATTCCTAATTTATCAGACACTAAGATAATGAAAATACCAGCGTCATTATTATGTTATTGGGTCGGAAAATTAGAATTATAAAAGTGCTCAATGAGCTGCAAGTGCTATATAGACTTTAATTTTAATTTCAATCGCCAGCCGACGATGATGCACAAGCTGGCAATGCCCAAAAACAAACCGTACCAAACTCCTGCTGCCCCTAAATGTGTGTGAAAACCCAGTAGATAAGCACTAGTTAAACCGATAAATAAGTAACAGAAAACGCTAATAACCATGGGTGTAAAAGTATCATTTAGACCTCTTAGCGCCCCAATGATAATCACTTGCGAGCCGTCAAAGCATAAAATCAAACCAGCTATAAATAAGAACGCTCTGGCTGAAGTCATAATCATAGACATGTGCTCACCGTTAGGAACGAAAATACTAATCACCAAGTGGGGGAAAGTGATCAATAGAATTGAAATGATAATTGACGTCGTTAAACCCATTATTAAGCAAATGCTTACTATACGCTTCACTTTTTTAGAGTCCTTGGCGGTATAAGCATGACCAGATTCCAATGCAGTCACTATTGAAATTGCCAGCGGCAAATTGAATGCTATGGTCACGGATTGTAATGCGATTTGAAAGGCAGCTAGAGCGTTAACGCCAAAACGTCCAATAAAAAAAGCTGAAATCAGAAAGACGGCCATATCTAAAATGAGAATAATGCCACTGGGTAACCCGGTCACCCATAAATTCTTCAATTTATTCCAATTCCATGCACAGTAATGCCAAGTAAGATATTGTTTTAAGATAGAATTGTGCAGGCTATACCATAATAAAGCGAAAAACATAAACCAGCCGATTAGAGAACCCGCATAGCCGATTCCGGCAACACCCAGCGCAGGTAGCCCTAGCCTTCCGTAAATTAATACGTAATTGGCTATGAAGGTCAAAGGAATAGCGATTAAAGAAACCACCATGATAGCTCTAGCCAACGCAAAAGCAGAAATATATTCGCGCATGGTGTAAAACAGCAAGAAACCAGGGACGCCCCAAGCTAAACCATGTATCAGTTGTTTTGCTTGTTCAACCACAGCCGGGTCCTGTCCCCATGCGACCAAAAAATAAGGACTAATCCAAATTAGAAAAAAAATCGGTACTGAAAGGATCAATGATAAGTAGCCGGCCTGAAATAACAAAGAGGAAATATCCGAATACTGTTCCCTAGCCCGGGCATGGACAATTGATACACCGACTGTGCTCAATGCACCTCTACAAAATACGGTTAGAGTTATAAAGATATTGGTGGCTAATGCCCCGGCAGCTAATCCGCTAGGCCCAATCCAACCCATCATTACAGTATCGATAAACTGCATGCCTTTTTGGGACAAAAAAGCTGCCACTAAAGGCAAGCTCAATGTTAAATATTTTAGGAATTCACTTTTTCTACTTTGCATTCACAAGCGCCTTTGGCAAATTGCACGGATAGAGTTGCTCCAATGTGTAACTGGTCAGTACTGGCAATAATATTTTGGGTTTCTGTAGCTCTGACTATGCTATAGCCGCGTTCTAAAGTATTGAGTGGGCTAAGCGTATTTAAAGATTGCGCAACTTGATTCAAAGCATTGCGGCGATGTTGAAAATAATGTCTCCAAGCCAGCTGCAAACGATGCTCAAGCAAATCGATATTTTGGCTTTGATCGTGCAATCGTTGCCCCGGATGCCGCAGGCGCTTACTAATATGTAATAAATGCGAATGTTGATGACGTAATTGAGCAGCCAAAATGTGGTCCAGACGTTTTTGTAAATGCCCCAATTTTTGTAACCATTCTTGACTATCTGGGCTAATTCTTTCGGCAGCCGCTGATGGGGTAGGCGCTCTTTCATCGGCAACAAAATCGGCAATGGTGAAATCAATTTCATGGCCGACGCCGGTAATAATAGGAATTTGGCTGGCGAAAATGGCCCGAGCGACAATCTCTTCATTAAAAGGCCATAAGTCTTCTAACGAACCACCCCCTCTCGCCAGAATCAACACATCGCATTCTTGGCGTAGATTGGCAATTTGGATTGCGCCAACAATTTTTCTGGCGGCCTGGTCTCCTTGAACCAAGGTGGGGTAAATAATAACCGGAATAATAGGGAATCTTCGTTTTAATACAGTTAATATATCGTGAATAGCAGCGCCTTTTGATGAGGTAATAACCCCAATGGCTTGCGGTAAAGCTGGAAGAGGTTTTTTATGTGCAGTGGAAAATAAACCCTCGGACTGTAATAATTGTTTGAGGGCTTCGAAGCGCTTTTGTAATAACCCATCACCGCTGGGTTCGAGTTCCTGCACAATCAATTGAAATTCACCACGTGTTTCGTACAAACTAATTTGAGCCAAGGTGGTAACCATCAGACCATTTTTTAATGAAAAAGTGAGTCTTTTGCTATTAGTTTTAAATAGAGCGCAACGAACTTGGCTTTTATCGTCTTTCAAGGAGAAGTAACTATGGCCGGAACTGGCCTGGGTTAAATTAGAAATTTCACCCGAGACCCAGATACAGCCAAAGGTATTTTCCAGTAATTGGCGAGTCAGTGCATTTAATTCACTAACACTAAAAATATGTTTTGCTACTGTTTCCATATCCGTTAGTTTGCCATATATTATTAAAATAAGTATCAAAAATTTCATTCAAATGCTTAGGAATTATGATTGTATTGCTGAGAATTTTATTTTTCTTGTTAATTTTTAGCTGTACCTTGGTTGACGCTGAGCCATCTGGAAGCGCTTTGCTGCTAAAAATCAATGGCGTCATTAGTCCACCGACGCAAGATTATATTCACCGGGGCTTGTCAAAAGCCGTTGCTGAAAAAGATAAAGTAGTGATTCTACAGATAGATACCCCAGGAGGATTAAGCGATTCAATGCGAGCAATAATTCAAGATATTTTAGCCTCACCGATCCCAGTCTTTGCTTTTGTAGCACCCAGTGGAGCACGCGCTGCAAGCGCCGGTACTTATATCGTTTACGCCAGTCACATTGCCGCTATGGCTCCGGGGACCAATATTGGCGCAGCCAGTCCGGTCAGTATTGGAGGTGGTAGAAGAGCATCTTCTCAATCCAGCGTAGCAGAGCAAAAAGCCATGCAGGACGCCCAAGCTTATATTCGTAGTTTAGCGGAACTCCGGCATCGCAATGTCCATTGGGCCGAAGCAGCCGTCACTCAAGCTGCCAGCTTAACTGCCAATCAAGCGCTGCAACAAAAGGTTATCGATATCATTTCAGTCAGTCCAGAGGATTTATTACAACAAGCCAATGGCAAAGTGATCTTGATCGGTAATCAATGGCAACCTGTAGCCAGTCAAAATTTGATCATAAAAACCTGGGAGCCGGATTGGCGAACTCGCTTATTAGCTATCATAACCTACCCTAGTATCGCTTATATTTTATTGATCATTGGAATTTATGGATTATTTTTTGAGTTGTTACATCCTGGTTTGCTTATGCCGGGAATTGTTGGAATTATAACTTTATTGTTAGCTTTATACGCTTTTCAGTTGTTACCGGTAAATTATACCGGTCTAACTTTAATTATTGTCGGGATGGGTTGCATTGTAGCGGAACTCTTTTTGCCGACTTATGGCGCATTGGGTATGGGGGGCGCGCTTGCCTTTTTGGTGGGTTCAATTATGTTATTAAAATCAGATGGCGGCCCACTCCGATTACCTTTAGGGCTCATAATAGGTGCTACCGGGTTGACGTTATTATTTTTTCTAGGCATTTTAGGATTTGCTGTGCGCGCCCGCCGCCGGCCAGTGGTGAGCGGTCGAGAAGGCATGATCGGTCAGGTAGGCGAGGTGATCATTAACGAAAATGAATTATGGATTCGGGTATCCGGTGAGCGCTGGCAGGCACATTCAGATCAGCCGTTAGCCTTAGGCCAAAAGGTAACAGTGGTTGCTATGAAAGGATTGGTATTAAAAGTTGAACCAATGAGGAGTGAGTGATGGGTTTAAATGTAATAATTTATATCTTAATTGCGTTGGTGATTATTCTGTTATTTATCGCCGTTAATGTGCTTCGAGAATATGAGCGAGGGGTCATTTTTTTATTAGGCCGCTTTTGGAAAGTGAAAGGTCCTGGATTAATTCTGGTGATACCGATTGTTCAGCAAATGGTGCGGGTTCAATTACGTACAGTGGTTATGGATGTCGCGACTCAAGATATTATTTCGCGAGACAATGTCTCAGTCAAAGTCAATGCAGTGATCTATTTTCGAGTAGTTGATCCTGCGAAATGTATTATTCAAGTAGAAGATTTTCATGAAGCCACCAGCCAGTTGGCGCAAACCACATTACGTTCGGTTTTAGGTCAACATGAGCTGGATCAAATGCTGGCAGAACGGGAGATGCTGAACAATAGCATCCAAAACATTCTCGACAAATCGACCGATGCGTGGGGCATCAAAGTGACTGCAGTGGAAATTAAGCGGGTCGATTTAAATGAAAGTATGATTCGCGCTATCGGCCGGCAAGCAGAGGCTGAACGAGAACGGCGGGCTAAAGTCATTCATGCCGAAGGAGAGCTGCAAGCTGCAACCAAGCTGCAAGAAGCAGCGACTATTTTGTCCAAACAACCACAAGCAGTGCAGTTACGTTATCTTCAGACCTTAGTAGATATTGCTGGAGAAAAGAGTTCTACTATTGTTTTTCCACTACCGATGGATTTGATTGGGGCGATTAAATCTAAATTGGAATCATAATTAAACCCAGTTATAGTTTAATAATTGGCAATATTAGCTGGGGATATGGTGTATAAACCAATCCACTCGCTTTCGCCTAACACGTGGCCTTTTATAGCAGCAAGAGCCGTTTCACCGGTAAAATTGCTGGGTAAATTTAAGGATTTAACATCTAAAGCATATAAATGAAAGTGATACTGATGCACTTTTAGATCGTTCCAAGGGGGACAAGGGCCATCATAGCCGCCATGCTGAAAGTCATTAAGTCCTCGAACACCATAAGGTTTTGGGCCAGGTTGCTTGTTTTGGTCAGAGTCGGTATTTGAGTCTTGTCCTTGTTCAATCTTGTTTAATGAAGTAGGAATGTCCACCAGCACGAAATGGTAAAAATTTTTACGTGGTGCATTTTCAGGGATATTGTCGCCTTTTTGGTCTTTGCCAAGGACTGGAGAATCAGAATCAAAGATCATGATAGCCAAAGATTGAGTTCCTTTAGGCAACTGTGACCAATCCATTTCAGGATTAATATTTTTCCCTGGCTTGGTATGATTAATTGGATCGGCAATGCATAAAGCATATTCCACTGGGATCGTCCCATTATTAGGAAAACCCGGTAAGTTAAACTGCAACTGAGATTTATCCTCTGCTAAAGCAATCGCAGGACATTTCAGGCCGGTTAAGAAAATGGCAGCAATAATCACTTTATTTTTCATTATTCGCTCCTTGAAAAGAATGATAAGTATTTACAATTTGATAATATTTATCAAGTGGTTGGTCATTTTATGAATAAACGTGGTAACTATCCACCGGCTGAATGGTTACACCTGAACATTTAATGGCGTCAACTTAAGCGCTCATTTAATCGTTTAAAAAATCAATGCTTGATCTAAGCTCTTTCAATTTAAGGAAAAATGTATACCAGGAAGAGAATTTGTTTCGGAAATTAAAAATAAGATTTATACTGCATGTCGCAATATGTCGCAATATGTCGCAATATGTCGCAATATGTCGCAATATGTCGCAATATGTCGCGATACTTTCTTGTTATTCCGTGAGTTTCCAAAGAATCATTCGAGCTTTACCCTCCCGTTTAATTAAACCCAGTCGCTCTAGATGTAATAAATCTCTCTGAATCGTTCTAATAGAAGGTGAATTTTTTAGTTGGTGGGCGATCTCTGCGCCATTAAGCGAAGATTCCCTTAATATAGATAGTATTTCTTCTTGTCGAGGAGTGAATTTATCTTCATTTTTTCTTATACCTGGACTAATAGGTTCTTTAAATTTAAATGTCACCGCCAGGCCACCAGTTCGCTGGGAAAACTGAGGTTCTGGCAAACCATCCGCTTTACACAGATCAATCATTTCAGTAGTGCCGCTACCCCATTTTTCGATATACCCTCTGACATAAAATGCGTTTGCAATTAGCTTATTTCTAGGATTTGAATCATGACGGCGTCTTAAATCTTCTAGTGTTAAATTGGTGGGAAGAAGGCCGCAATTCCATATTTCAAGGCCATCGTCAAAAATAGCTAAAGAAATATCAGCTGACTGATTGGCATAGTCTCGATGACAAATAGCATTAATTAATGCCTCCCGGACTGCCATAACCGGCAATGCTGGAGTGTCAATTCGTTTAAATTGGTTAGGTTTGAAAGTACTGGCAATGGGTAAATGATTTTTAAGAAATGTATCAGCCGATTCTAAAAGATCAAAACAATTACCTAATATTTGCTGGTTATCAATAAAATTTTTGAGCTTACTAGTACTCCTAAATCGCGCCATCTTAATCATACATTGCATGAAGCCTAAAGACTCTCTTTTAGCATATAGCGCTACAGCCGCATTTTTTAAGTAGCCTCCTTCCATTAATCGAAGTCGTTTCAAGACCCCTTCGATATCATCTTTTTGCGCACTCGCGGGAATACGATTCTCACGGATGCCTTCAGCCACTGTCTTAAATATTTCCTCATGATTAAGATCACTTATTTTATAATCTCTAGTAATCATTTCTTCCCAAGAATGGTTGAGCTGCCCACGAGCAACCAGTAATTGTTCATAACGATGCTGAGGCATTCTACTGGTTGTAGATTGTTGCCGATGAAAAGCGCGGCTATCATAAACGTAAGGAGCATGATCGTTGGCAGTCACTTTAATCGCTATAACTGATCTATTGTTACCAACTGCAACATAATAAATATCAGGATGGACTGGTGGTTCAATTTTATGGAGCTCATTGGCAATTTCTTGGCGCGTATTATTTGTCACCTCTTGACCCACTAAATCACCTTTATCATTTACGCCAATCAGAACCAAACCCCCTTTCCCATTTAGAAATGCGCAGAGCGTCTCAAAAGCCGCACGCAGTAATCCAGTTGATTTTTTAAACTCAACCGTCTCCGATTCTCCTTGCTTAACCAGTTTTCGCAGTTGCGCCAAATTCATAAATATTCCTAACTATAAAGACGATGTTTATTATATGACCGGGGTGTTTAGCAAGTAAAGCGAGAGAAATTTTTAAATCCTGGGGACAAACGACACCAGAGCAAGGAAAACCTTGCAAAATTAAATGGATTTTGAATGATGTCCAAAATCAAGCTTGAAGATATTTTGGACAAATAAGGATGCCGGCGGCGCTGGACGTCATTGAATGGGTAGAAGAAGAGTCATGGTTACCGGGGGCTTTTTGTTTTTTCTTCTGAAATTCTAAATGATAATAAGCAAACTGCGATAGGACTAGATTATGTTTCTTACAAAATGCTCGACGGGATAATCCACTGGTCGCTGGTTCGTCTATCCATTTTTGCCAACGAGCTCGCCGCTCTTGTTGTTAGTTCGTAACCGTCACGTAATGGCGTCAACTTAAGCTACCATTCAATCGTTTAAAAATATCAATGCTTAATCTAAGCTCTTCACGTTATCATGATTTTAATTTGCAAATTCAAAGGTGATGCGATATTTGATGTTTATTGTGACTGAATAAGAATTTTTTAATTTACCTGGTAATAAGAGATCATTAAACTAAGCTGGTCAGCTTTGATAAAAAGAATTCACGGTATTGATTCAGTAAATTTATATGATTGGGTGGTAAATCGGTGTTTTTGAGATTAGCTGCTTCCTCTAGCGCTTTGGGGATAGTTAATTTAACCTGACCTCGGTAGTCTATCGATGGCTTTGAAAACAACTCGTCTTGGTATTTTTCGAATAATATTTTTTGTTCTGAATTAAGCGAAGAGCTAAAATGTCTACCGATAATTCTAAAAGCCAATTGTTGGTAGATTGGATTAGAAAATTTTTCAGCGACCTGAATTTTTTCAGCAGGCGCAGCTTGATGAAAACGCTGCATCAAAGCTTGTTCAGCAGGGTTTGGAAAACCAGTATCATACAGGGCTGCGTCAGCATCGACTTGAGGCACCTTGGGATAAGTAAATTCTCTATGATAATTCATAATTGCCATTAACCGCTCTGGATTTTCTAGCAACCAGTTTTTATTTCGATTGACTAGTTGTTGGCGTTCTGGAGCCAATTTACCTAAATAGCGAGATTTAGCAGGTAATAATAGCTGGTTTTCTGCGGCTTTTCTTCGAAATACCAAAGGTTCGGCAAAATTGACACTATCTAATCTGAGCCATAAATTTTGATTTTTGTAATAATTATGCTGACCTAAGCCTAAAACCGGCGCTATGTAATTACATTTTGATCCTATTTTCCCATCAATTAATAAAGCTTCTTTAAAAGCAATTTGCTCAATTTGAAAAGCTGTAGTCAGTTGAGCAGTTCGGGATTGATCAATATCACGGATAAAATAGCCGGCTAAATAATCCCACATCGGTTTTTTTTGGATAAATTTTCGAGCCAATTCTAAAGTTGCGCACACATCAACCATGGCGTTATGGGCGGGGCCTTCAGTCAAGCGGTTGGCTTCTGATAAGCGTTCCAATTTTAAAGATGGGACTTGGTTATAGGTAGGCCAGTTTGGTAAGGCATCTTGTTGAAACAAATAAAACATCACTGTGATCGGGTAAAGGTCCATGCGCGAACAATTGTTAGCATATTGGTGCGTGTAGGGTGGCAGAAGATTGCGATAAAAGGAAAAACGTAGGAATTCATCATCAAATCCGAGCGTGTTGTAACCTAAGCTGATGGTGCTTGGGGTATTAAACAATTTAAAGATTTGCTGGATGGCGCTATATTCATCAATGCCTTTTAAAGATTCATCGATACCTATTCCATGAGTTAGCATGGCGTAAGGGGAAGGTATCAGATCACAGTTAAGTTTAATTTGAAATTCATAACGGTTTAGTTCATTGAGATTTAAGTCGGTTCGGATGGCGGCAAACTGTAGTATTTGATCGAAACAGGGATTCAGACCGGTGGTTTCAATATCATAAAAAAGATAAGTTTTGTCCATTAAATTCTTACCAGTATTTTAAGAGCAGCTAAATGTGAAATGTGCGGTAATGCCTGATTATATTTTTTTTGGAGTTCAGGCCATTGATCAGCAGATGCTGCCTGATACGGAAAACAAACCTCTAGAAATATTTGACCATTGCAGTAATGAATATCTATTTTTTCAATTTGATGATAACAAGGCAAATCATGCCAGTGTTGCTGCAATAATCCAGTAATTTCTTGACGAGTAGGCAGATTAATATTCGGTTGAGTGGTTTCGTCATTTTCCGGGTCTATATGAACAGTAACGTCCGCTATTTGTGGAAACGTATTAATGAGTTTTGCGTGTACTCTTTCACCAATATGATGGCCTTCGGAAACACTAATTAATGTATTAACAATAACGTGTAAATCAATAAAAATTTTACCGCCGTGAGAACGGGTTCTTAATTGATGGATAGAAACTACACCCGGACTGCTTAAAATACAGGCTTTAATTTCAGTTAGGATTTTTTGATCTAAGCCGGTATCAATCAATTCTTTAATGCCGTTTAAAAAAAGCCTTATTCCAGAGTAAATAATGATCAATCCGATAATGCCGGCGCAAATATTATCTGCCATGGGTATGCCAAGCATATTAACCAGAGCACTAACTATCACTAAAGCAGAGACCCAAACGTCACTTCGATTATGATAAGCGTTGGTAATCAAAAGATTAGAAAAAATGCTCCGGCCTTTTGATAAAGTGTATCGAAAAATCCATTCTTTGGCAGCGACGGAAATTAGTGCAGTGATTATTACTGGAAGGCCATTAATAGCGGCGGGCTGATGATAGTAAATATGACTAACAGTTTCATAGATAATGGTAAAACCGACCACCACTATAATTAGTGCAATCACCGTCGCTGCTAAAGTCTCAATTCTTTTGTGCCCATAAGGATGTTCCCGGTCGGGCACTTTTCCGCCCATCTTTGCGGCTAAAAGAATTAGAGCATCTCCGATTAGATCTGAAAATGAATGCAATCCATCGGCTATCAGGGCATGAGAGCGGCTGTAATAACCGACGATGACTTTAAGAACACCTAATCCCGCATCCAAAAGGGTATTAAGCAGAGTAACACGCTTGGCGGTGTCGTAACGTTGTGGTTCTGCCATCGGATAAGAATATATGAATAGCAAGGATACGGCAACCACATTCAAAACTGCCGCTTTATTTTTTAAACCATGCTTCAATGCCAAAACAAGGAATTTGCTGATAGCGGTAATGAGAAAGTTGATATTCGGCGGTAGAAATAATGATGGGGTCTGCTGAACATGGATGTGATTCTAAAAATATTTGCAGACTTTTTACATGGCCGCTTTTCCCGGATTTAACTTCCACTGGAATGATTGAGCCCCTTTTAGTAACGATAAAATCAACTTCTGCGTTGCTGCTTTTAGCTTCTCTGTGCCAATAATATAATTCTGCAGGAGCTGATGGTGATCCATATGCAATGAATTCCTGCGCTACAAATTGTTCGGCGATTGAGCCATCATGTTGTGGTAAAAGCGGCTGTACCACCCAATCTTGCAATTTGACGCCTAAAATTCGTTGAGCCAGCCCAATATCGAAGAAGAAAATTTTAAATTTCTTTAAATTTTTACCGGCGCCCAGTGGAATTCCCTGAGCTGCTGAATGATAACAAAAATACACAATCCCTGCTTTGTGTAATAATCGCATTGCTTGTTTTAAATGATAAAAGGTAATGTGTTCATCCACATGAGTGTAAATAAATTTTTTTCCTAATTGATCAGGAATCTTATCAAACAATAAACTAACGTATTCGATTTGGTTACTGTGGGCATATTTATTAAAATCTTGCCGGTACGTATTAATAATCGCATCTTGCACTTCCTGACAATATAATGCATTTTCATACTGCAACCAAGCGGAGACTACAGCCGGCATGCCACCAATTAATGAATATAGTTTTACCATCTCCAATAATTGTTTATGTATGGCTGCTTGAGGAAACGCGCTCATTAACATTTCCCGAAGGTCTTCGCGGCCTAGGGCAGTTAAAAATTCCGCAAATGACAATGGGTATAGATATAAAAATTGTACACGGCCTACCGGTAAACCCAGTTTTTCAATCATAAAATCTAATAATGAACCGGCAGCGATTACATGTAGTTGTGGTAAATCTTCTTTGAAGTAACGTAAGGCTCTCAAGGCATTTGGACATTCTTGAATTTCGTCGAGAAATAGCAAGGTCTTGCCTGGTTCAATCACTTGGCCGCTATAGTAACCGATTTGTTGAACGATTGACTCAATTTGAATGCTTTCCGGGAATAGAGTGCAGGCATCTTTGTCTTTTTCGAAATTGAGTGCGACATAGTGTTTAAATTGATTGCCGAATTCCTTGATCAACCAAGACTTTCCTACTTGCCGAGCTCCTCGCAATATTAAAGGCAGCCGTAATGGATGACTTTTCCAGGCTTCAAGGTTTCTCAACAAATCTCTTTTCATATCAATTGCTTATGAGTAAAATTTAAAAAATACAAGGTAATTTTATGGTATTAATTTAAAAAATACAAGGATTTATTTTGTGGAAATTTAAATTATACAAGCGTGTTGTCGCTTTCTATTTGAGTCAATCGTACAGGTAACGCCGAATTGCTTCCAGAGTACTTATATAGTACAATATCAGTACTGATTAATTTTTATAAGGTTTTATGTTAAAAATCAGCAAACTGGCGGATTATAGTCTTATCATTTTAACAGAATTGGCTGCTGATTTTCAGCAGTCTTTTAGCGCTTCGGTGTTGGCTGAAAAAACCGGAATCGGCTTGCCCACGGTCAGCAAATTATTAAAACTGTTAAATGAAGCCAATCTCATTGTTTCCAGCCGTGGGTCAAAAGGGGGATATCGCTTAGTCAAAGACCCGCAGGAATTAAAGCTAGCGGAAATAGTTACGGCGGTCGACGGTGCTCCCGCTATTACCGAATGCTGCCGGGAAGACCATCGCTGCTTTTTGGAATCACGCTGTAAATTACCCCGTAGTTGGCGATCCATTAATCAAATTATTTTTGATGCCTTAAACCAATATTCTTTAGCAGATCTGAAAAATGTTTGACGAAAAAAAATTAATAACTGAAAAATTGAATCAGCGCTATCAGCATGGTTTTATCACCGATATTGAGGCTGATCAACTTGCCCCAGGTTTAAATGAAGACGTCATTAAGCTAATCTCTCAAAAAAAACAGGAGCCTGAATTCCTGCTGCAATGGCGGTTGCAGGCTTTTCGCCATTGGCTCACTTTATTTGCACCAGAGTGGCAAAATTTAAAAATTACTCCAATCGATTATCAAAAAATAAGTTATTTTTCAGCTCCAAAAACCGATAACAATGCTCCTAAAAGCATAGCAGAGGTCGACCCTAAGTTATTAGAAACCTATGATAAATTGGGTGTGCCTCTGCATGAACGAGCTCGTTTAGCAGGTGTGGCAGTGGATGCCGTTTTTGATAGCGTTTCGGTAGCCACTACTTTTAAGGAAAAATTAGCTGAAGCCGGTGTTATTTTCTGTCCCTTTTCTGAAGCAGTTAAGAATTATCCTGATTTGATCCAAAAATATTTAGGGTCGGTAGTTTCTTATCGCGATAATTTTTATGCCGCCTTAAATGCCGCGGTATTTAGTGACGGCTCGTTCGTCTATGTCCCAAAAGGGGTTCGATGCCCAATGGAATTGTCCACATACTTCCGTATCAACAGCGCCAACACAGGACAATTTGAACGGACTTTAATTATTGCCGACGAAGCAAGTTATGTCAGCTATTTAGAAGGCTGCACTGCGCCAATGCGAGATGAAAATCAGCTTCATGCAGCCGTGGTTGAGTTAGTTGCTTTAGATCAAGCGCAAATTAAATATTCCACGGTGCAAAATTGGTATCCCGGGGATGAGCAGGGACGAGGTGGAATCTATAATTTTGTCACCAAACGCGGCCTTTGCAAGAAACATGCCAAAATCTCTTGGACTCAAGTGGAAACGGGTTCAGCCATTACTTGGAAATATCCCAGTGTTATTCTACAAGGTGATTATTCGGTTGGAGAATTTTATTCAGTGGCTTTAACCCGTCACTATCAACAAGCCGATACCGGCACTAAAATGATCCATTTAGGCAAAAATACTTCCAGCACTATTATCGCCAAAGGCATTTCGGCAGGCCATGGCCAGAGCACTTATCGAGGGTTGGTGAGAGTGGTGCCTACCGCAGAAAATGCCCGTAATTATAGTCAATGTGATTCTCTGCTCATTGGTGATGTATGCGGCGCTCATACTTTTCCTTATATAGAGGTCAAGAACGCCACCGCTCAAGTGGCTCATGAAGCTTCTACCTCTCGAATCGGAGTAGATCAATTATTTTATTGTCGCCAACGTGGTATTTCTGCAGAAGATGCTGTTTCCATGATCGTTAATGGCTTTTGCAAACAAGTTTTTAAAGAATTACCAATGGAATTTGCTGTAGAAGCTCAGAAGTTAATTGCAGTCAGTCTCGAAGGCAGTGTTGGTTAATGAGTTTGGTAACTATTAAGAAAAATTTTAATATGGTTAAAACAGAACGTTCAATTTTGCCTGTTATTCAACCAAAAACCGGCCGTGAGCATTGTGAGCACGAATTTTGGTTGAATAGCAGACAAAACTGAGCGTTCCAGTCTACAAGGTAAATAATTTGGGGTTTTATGTTATCTATTACAAACTTACAAGTGGCTTTTAATGAAATTCTGATTCTCAAAGGAATTAATTTAAAAGTAAATCCAGGTGAAGTACATGCCATTATGGGTCCTAATGGTTCTGGAAAAAGCACTTTGGCCAACGTGTTATCCGGAAGAAGCGAATATACTGTTACTGGCGGCGATATCCAATTTTCAGACCAATCTATATTGACTTGGACGCCGGAGCAAAGGGCAGTTGCCGGTTTGTTTTTAGCTTTTCAATATCCGGTGGAGATTCCAGGAGTCAATAATCTTTATTTTCTGAAAACTGCTTTTAACAGTGTCCGTAAACAAAGAGGTGAAGCCACGCTGGACGCTTTTGATTTTATGAAATGCGTAAAAGAAAAAATGGCCATTTTAAATATGGATGAGAAATTTTTACAGCGGTCCCTAAACGAAGGTTTTTCCGGTGGAGAAAAGAAGCGTAATGAAATACTGCAAATGTTAATGCTGCAACCGAAAATTGCTGTGTTAGATGAAACTGATTCTGGCTTGGATATTGATGCTTTGCAAATTGTCGCCAAAGGCGTTAATACGCTTAGAAATCAAAACACGGGTATTGTCGTTATTACCCATTACCAAAGATTGCTACGCTATATTGAACCTGATTTTGTGCATGTATTGGCGGCTGGAAAAATTATAAAATCTGGAAATAAAAACTTGGCTCAAGAGTTGGAAGAGCAGGGGTACCAGCAAATTCTTGCGGATGTTGAAGGTAAATAAATGATCAGCACTTATCCTCATTGGTCAGAACAAAGTTTGCGGCAGGCTCAGCCAGAATTACGCCTTCAGTTTTTGCAAAATTTTTTCAAGCAAGGTTTTCCGCAGCGAAATGATGAAAATTGGCGCTACCTTTCACTGACGCCTTTATTGGAGCAGGTATTTAGAAGTGTGCGCCACCAAACCGAACATAATTATCCGGTTGAAAAATATTTTATACCCGATACTTATCGGTTAGTTTTTATCAATGGGGTATTGAATTCGACCTACTCATCCCTTTCAGAGTTAGCTCAAAGAATTTTTTTAAAAATGGAACCGGAATTCAGCGATCGGGAATTTGCTCATTTTTCCTCCTTTTATTGGTTAAATGGCGCTTTAACCAATCAGGGGTGTCAATTATTTATTCCAGAAAATATCTCATTAGACCACCCAATCCATTTATTATTTTTTTCGGAAAATGCCTCAGGAACCATGTTTCACCCTCGCAATCGGGTTGTGCTGTCGACTAACAGTCAAGCCACTATTATTGAGGAGTATGCAGGGATCGGTGCAGGCCCATATTTCCAAAATGCAGTGAATCAGATCAGTTTAGCTGCTAATGCGCAGTTAAATTATTACAAAATACAAAAAGAATCGCTGGATTCATTTCATATTGCCAATACCTTGTTTGAACTTGCTCATGACAGTCTAGTACGCTCTTATCATTTTGCTTTAGGCGCCAGCATCAGCAGAGATGACATTATTTTCAATTTAAACGAAACCGGGGCTAGCTGTGAGCTATATGGCTTCTATTTCCCAAAGGCTAATCAAAATATCGATTTTCATACGCGCGTTGATCATTTCAGTGCGCATACTTTGAGTTCGCAATATTACAAAGGTATGATAGATCATCAAGGCCACGGTGTTTTTAATGGTAAGATGATTATACACCCTAATACCCAACAGGTTAGTGCCCATCAGCAAAATGCTAACTTATTGTTATCGGAATCAGCAGCAATTGATAGCAAACCAGAATTAATTGTGCTCGCAGATGATGTACGCTGCAGCCATGGGGCTAGTATCGGCAATTTGGATCAAAACGCTATCTTTTATTTAAAAACAAGAGGAATTCCTGAAACCATGGCTCGTACTATGCTAATGCAAGGTTTTATTAATGATTTATTGGACAAGGTCCCTCAATCTTTATTGGCGGATCATATTCATCATGCTATTGCAGATTGATCCTGGAGGTATTAATGAACACTGCTGATTTTCCTATTTTAAAACAAACCATTTCCGGTAAGCCGCTGATCTATTTAGATACCGCCGCAACCTCGCAAAAACCGCAAATGGTATTAGATGCTTTACAAAAATATTATCAGCATGATCATGCCAATGTTCATCGAGGTGTGCATACCCTGAGTGCAAGAGCAACTGCCGCCTACGAAGCAGCGAGAAAAAAGCTACAAAAGTTTATCAACGCCGAACATAGCCATGAAATTATTTTTACTCGAGGAGCAACCGAATCGATCAACTTGGTGGCTAATTGTTTTGGCCGGTTATGTTTAAAACCTGGAGATGAAATCATTCTTTCTTCCATGGAGCATCATGCCAATATTGTTCCTTGGCAGGTCATTTGTGAACAAACCGGAGCGCAAATTAAAGTTATTCCGTTACAAAATGATGGTAGTTTAGATTTGCTGACTTTTAAACAATTGATCAACCCTAAAACCAAATTAGTAGCTCTTACTCATATTTCTCATGTTTTAGGAACTTTAAATCCGGTCAAGTCGATCATTGCCATGGCGCATCAGCAAAATGTACCGGTTTTAATTGATGGAGCTCAAGCCGTAGCCCATATTCCGATTGATGTAAAAGAATTAGATTGTGATTTTTACGTTTTTTCAGGCCATAAAATGTATGGCCCCACAGGTATCGGTGTGGTTTATGCCAAGTCATCGTGGCTTGAAAAAATGCCTCCCTACCAAACTGGGGGCGGGATGATCAGGCGGGTCAGTTTTCAAAAAACAGAATATGGTGATTTACCTGATAAATTTGAAGCGGGTACTCCTAACATTGGTGGTGCGGTCGGTTTGGGAGCTGCGGTCGATTTTTTAAGTCAATATGATTATTCGCAAATTATGGCTCATGAAGTAGAAATGATGAGTTTCGCTTTAGATATGTTACATCAATGCCCTGAAATTCATGTGCTGCCAGCCCCTGGTCAACAAGTTGGTGTGATTTCTTTTACCATGAAGCAAGCACATCCACATGATATCGGCACTATCTTAAATCAAGATGGCATAGCGGTGCGCGCTGGACATCATTGCGCCATGCCATTAATGGAAACATTAAAAGTTCCGGCGACAGTTCGAATCTCGTTTGGTATCTACAATGATGTGCATGACCTGGAAAATTTTGCAATTTCTTTAAAAAAAGTAATTAAAGTGTTGGGTATATAATCATGTTCTGTGCCAGAAAAAATGGGGTCGTCATTGAAGTTAATCTTGTGCCGAGGTAATAATGTTTGAAATTGAAAATCTTTATCAAGATTTAATCATTGATCATAGCCGTTCACCCAGAAATTTTGGGAAATTACTCACAGCGAATTTGGAGCATGAAGGTTATAATCCATTATGCGGTGATAAAGTGATTATTTATCTACAGCAAGCAGAAGGTAAAATTCTTGAAATAAAATTTGAAGGCTGCGGTTGCGCGATCTCGATGGCCTCTGCTTCTTTGATGACCGAAATTTTAAAAGGAAAAAATAAGCAAGAACTGGTTAATCTTTTTGCGCTCTTTCATCAATTGGTCACCACCGGTCAAACTGATAATCCAGATAGCATGCAAAAATTAATTGCTTTGGCAGGTGTGTCGGAGTTCCCAATGCGGGTTAAATGCGCCACTTTAGCCTGGCATACCGCATTGGCAGCCTTTAATAAAATTAATAATCCATAGTCGGAGGTAAAAATGAGCGAAAATCTAATACGTTTTTCTGAAAAAGCCATTGAGCATATTCAAAAATCTTTAAATCGTTTTCCAAATGGAGGTTTGCGTATTTCCATAAAAAAAGCGGGTTGTTCTGGTTACAAATATGCTCCTGAAGTTGTTGCTCAACCACAGCCTGATGATATTGTTTATGATGCCGAAGGTGGAATTCGAGTTTATATTGATGCTCGCTGGCAACAAGTTATTGCAGGTGTTTTGGTTGATTTACTAGATAAGGGCTTAGGGCAAAAGCAGTTAGTTTTTATCAACCCCAATGTTTCTCAAGAATGCGGCTGTGGAGAAAGCTTCAGTTTGCCGAGTCAGAAAGATGACAAATTACTTTAATATTTTGCAACCTGTCATAGTTCGAGCATTGCTAAGATGAGCACCACTACTGAAATTGCTTATTTATTTCGAGACTGCACGGTCGCGATGGTCCCTTCCGGCGCTAAGATGAAGCTTCGTAAAGGCACTGAAGTAAAAATCGTACAGCAGCTAGGCAACAGTTTTACTTTAGAAATTTTTGGGAATTTGGCGCGCTTGGAAGGTAAAGATGCCGATGCGATTGGCAAGCAAACGGCTGACCCTTTAGCGGATTTGCCGCCGGGTTCGAGCATCGATGATCAGGTTTGGGCAATGTTAAGTACGGTTTATGATCCAGAAATCCCGGTTAATATTGTCGAGTTAGGGTTGGTGTATGATTGTAAGATTTGTGAAAACGCCGATAAAAAATATGAAGTGACTGTGGTGATGACTTTAACCGCTCCAGGCTGCGGTATGGGGCCAATGATTGCCGATGACGCCAAGCAAAAGATCGAACGGATTCCTGAGGTTATTCAAGCAACTATCAATATCGTTTTTGATCCTCCCTGGAGCCGCGACAAAATGTCGGACGCTGCAAAGTTGGAATTGGGGGTATTTTAACTGATGGTTAGCGCCATCTTGTTCTGAGTCTTGATGTCGGTTGGACGTAAACAAACAATATCTACCGTCACTGAAATTAAACTGTTTTGCATATAAAATATATGTTACAATTCGGCCATGGAAATGACCAGATTAAAAGATTTCATCCAGGAGAAATTCAACAGTCAACCTGGTGTGATTGCTGTAGTATTAGATCGTGATATTCTCTTGCAGAAAGTAAATAGTATTCAAAATTGTTTAAAAACAATTAGAAAGGCCACTGAGCATAAGCTTGAAAATTTAAACAATCAAATCGTCCAAGATGCAGTGGTTCTGAATATCCAACGAGCTGTCCAGTTGTGTGTCGATATGGCTAGTTACATGATAAATAAACTGCATTGGGGGCTTGCCGCAAGTCTGCGAGAACTGTTTGTCATTCTCCAACAAAATGAAGTAATTGATGAAAAATTAACCGAAAAAATGATAAAAATGGTCGGGTTTCGAAATATTGCGCTCCATGAATATCAAAAGTTAAATTTAGAAATTTTAAAAAAAATCATTGTAGATCATTTATCTGATTTTGATGAATTTTATGAAGCTGTTTTAAAATACTGTGAACGTGTGGAAAAATAAATATGCATTCTCGCCGAATAGGTTTTGTTAGTTTAGGTTGCCCTAAAGCGCTGGTTGATTCTGAACGAATTATTACCCAATTACGAGTACAAGGTTATGAAATGGCTTCGGCTTATTCAAAAGCCGATTTAGTGATCGTCAATACCTGCGGTTTCATCGAGTCAGCGGTGGAGGAATCATTATCAACCATTCAAGAAGCTCTCGCCGAAAACGGTAAAGTCATTGTCACCGGTTGTCTAGGCGTTAAAGCAGACATGATTCGGGAACGATGCCCGGGCGTCTTACATATCAGCGGTCCCCAATCCTACGAATCAGTTGTGCAAGCCGTAAATCAACAGTTGCCACCTCCTGAAGTAGATCAATTCACCAGTCTGGTGCCGCCACAAGGCGTTAAATTAACCCCGCGGCATTACGCTTATTTGAAGATTTCTGAAGGCTGTAATCACCGATGCACTTTTTGCATTATTCCTTCGATGCGCGGTAAATTAGTCAGCAGACCTTTGCAAGAAGTCATCGCAGAAGCAAAGAAATTAGCGGCTGCAGGGGTGAAGGAGTTGTTAGTGATTTCACAAGATACCAGCGCCTATGGTATTGATCTGAAATATGCTGATGACACACGTTTTATTAAATTATGTGAAGAGTTGGGACAATTAGGTATCTGGGTTCGCCTACATTACGTTTACCCTTATCCTCATGTCGATCAGGTAATCCCTTTAATGGCTGAAGGGAAGGTCCTACCTTATTTGGATATCCCCTTTCAGCATGCTAGTGAGCAAGTGCTGCGTCTAATGAAGCGGCCCGCGCATAGTGACAACATCCTGCAACGAATTCGCCAATGGCGGGAAATATGTCCTGAAATAACCATTCGTAGTACTTTCATTGTGGGTTTTCCAGGTGAAACTGAAGAAGATTTTGAACAGCTGCTAGAGTTTTTAAAAATCGCTGAATTAGATCGGGTCGGTTGCTTTAAATATTCTCCTGTGGCTGGAGCTAAGGCCAATCAACTGCCCAATCCGGTAGCTGCAGACATCCAACAACAACGGTATCAACGATTTATGGAGTGTCAAATGGAGATTAGCCGCCGCAAGTTGCAACGGAAGATCGGTCAAGAATTAACAGTTTTAATCGATCAAGTTGATCAACAGGGAGCCATAGCCCGAAGCATGGCCGATGCCCCCGAAATCGATGGTTTAGTTTATGTAGAGGACGGACAGAAATTAAAAATCGGCGATTTCGTTAAAGCAATCATAGTCGATAGTTCTGAGCATGACCTTTATGGAACTATACAGGCGGGATAGTCTTATTAGAGGGTGGCACATGGGTATGAATCTGCTTAGTTTTGCACGAACCTTTACCGCACCATCGGCAAGCTAGAAAAATTAAGATAATGGCAGAGATTCCAACTAATACATAAATAATTCGTTCAACCAGCGGCCATTGGCTAAAGAGAGCAGCGATTAAATTAAAGCTAAAAATCCCGACCAAACCCCAGTTAATTCCACCAATAATAGTGAGAACCAAGCAAATCCAGCCTAATATTCCACACTTTGAATGTCTCATAGAACTCTCCTGATTACTCGGCTGCCTGTTTAAGCCGTAAAGCATATTATAGACCATATCAGGATAATCGGTTCAGCGAGTATCGCTGTAATACTTGACCCCAATTTTAATGGGCTCTCTGCCATTTTTGAGCCGCCAGCGATTGGTATCTCGAAGAGAATAGACGCAGCCACAATATTCTTGCTGATAAAAATGCTCTCGTTTGGAAATTTCAATCATTCTGTGCGAGCCGCCGTCCTTGCGCCAATTAAAAGTCCAGTAAATCATTCCAGGGTAAGGGGCCGCAGCCCGCAACCCGCAATCGTTGATCTGTTGCATGTTCTTCCAACGAGAAATTCCTAAGGAACTGGAAATAATTTTAAAACCCTGTTCGTACGCATAAAGTGCCGTCCTTTGAAAACGCATATCAAAACACATAGTGCAACGGATGCCGCGTTCCGGTTCATGCTCCATTCCTCGGGCTCTTTTAAACCATTCATCGGGATCATAATCGGCATCAACGAAAGGAACATGATGTTTTTCAGCAAAACGAATATTTTCTTCCTTGCGGATCAGGTATTCATTTTGTGGATGAATGTTGGGATTATAGAAAAAAATAGTATAGTCAATTTTAGAGGCCAACAACCGCTCCATCACTTCTCCTGAACAAGGAGCACAACAGGAATGCAGAAGCAGCCGCTCATTTTTAATTGGAAGTTCTAATAAAGGTATTTCTGACATATCGAATATATTAGTAATTTTTAGTTTTAATGTCCAAAAAATCTTACTGGTCATTGATTTTTAACTTTTTGAAAATGATATGATAGCAGGCAGTTCACATATATAGACGTTGCAATATGATTAAATCCATTCTAAATAGAAGAATGTTTTCAATATTGATGCTGGGTATTTCATCCGGCCTGCCTCTTTTATTGATCGGTGGAACCTTAAAAGCCTGGATGCACGATCAAAAAATCAATTTGGCTACTATCGGCTTGTTTGCATTGGTAGGTCTGCCTTACTCGTTAAAATTTTTATGGGCGCCGCTCATGGATCGTTTTGTGCCTCCTTTTTTAGACAGAAGAAGAGGCTGGATGGTGATATGGCAATTATGTTTAATCAGTGGTTTGATCATGTTAGCCAACATTCAACCTGCTGTGCACATTTGGCGTTTGGTTTGGGTTTGTTTATTACTGGCTTGTTTTAGCGCCAGCCAAGATATCGTTATCGATGCCTACAAAAGAGATATTTTAAAAGATGAAGAGCTTGGATTTGGTTTTGCCGTCGGTATTGCGGGGTATCGCATCGGTATGTTAGCTGCTTCAGGAGTCGCTTTGTTATTGGCTGATCGAATTGGCTGGCGTGATACCTATCTAATTATGGCGGCTACGTTAATGATAGGAGTTGCTGGAGCTTGCTACGCGCCCAGTATTGAAAATTGTCAACCCCCTGTCAATCTCAAAGCAGCGGTCCTAGACCCTTTTTTACAATTTTTTAGCCGAAGTGAAGCTTGGATGATTCTGTTATTTATTTTGTTGTACAAAGTAGGGGATCAGATTGTCAGTGACATGGTTAATCCTTTTTATTTAGAAATGGGTTTTTCTAAAACTCAAATTGGGGTAGTTGCTAAGACTTTTGGTTTAGGATCGATGATATTTGGCGGTTTATTAGGCGGTTTATTACTTTTTAGGATGGGTATAGTAAGGTCTTTGTATGCTTTTGGAATATTTCAGGCGCTATCGATCTTATCTTTAACTATTTTTAATTATGTTGGCGCCAGTTTGCCTTGGCTTGCCGTGGCTGTTTCACTGGAAAATCTTGCCAGTGGTATGGCCGGTGCATCCTATTCGGCCTATATGGCGAGCTTATGCGATAAACGCTACAGCGCCACTCAATATGCGTTATTTTCGAGCTTGATTGGCTTTACCCGGGTAATTTTTGGATCTGGCAGTGGTTTTGTAGCGGAGCATCTGGGATGGAACATATTTTTTATAGCCTGCGCTCTGCTCGCCGTCCCAGGTTTGCTGCTTTTGATTCATCTCCATCGAAAAAATGCGATCCTGCAACCAGCCAGCAATTCACACTTGGTGTGAATTGCTTCCTAGTTCTTATCAATAGCTCTGGCGAAGCCGGAACTATTGAATGAAGGGAAAGGTCGCTCCGCTCTCCTCTCCCTTGCGATCCCTCATCAGGATAGGTTTTTCTACGAAAAATATTTATATTTAAAAATAAATCTTTCAATATTTCATGAACTTATAGGTAATTTTTGCTTCAGCGGGAGCTGAACTGCTGATTCCCGCCAAATGAAAATTTCGCAGAACCTTACCCGATGAGGGATCGTAAGGGAGAGGAGAGCGGAGCGACCTTTCCCTTCATTACTGAGTTCCGGCTTTGCCGGGACTCAGTATCCAAACCAGGAAGCAGCTTCCGCTTCAGCGGGAGCTGCTGGGCTACCCTTACTGTTGCCGGTCTGCTATGCTATAATATTGACATTATGCCTAACCCCTGGATGCAAGAACATTTAAGCGATTATTACGTAAAGCAAGCAAAGAGACAAGGTTATCCTTCCCGAGCCGCGTACAAACTACTTGAGATACAACAAAAAGATAAGTTGATCACTCCTGGTATGACCGTTGTCGATTTAGGCGCTGCGCCAGGCGGGTGGTCGGTGGTTGCGGTGGAGTTGCTTAAAGGAAAAGGCCAGGTTATTGCCCTGGATTGTTTACCGATGACGGCTCCTCCCGGAGTCCATTTTATCCAAGGTGATTTTACTGAGGCAGTTGTGTTGCAAGAATTATTAGCTTATTTGGGTCAGCAGACAGTGGATTTGGTGCTTTCCGATATGGCTCCAAATATTTCAGGTCTAAGAAGTGTGGATCAACCTAAAAGCATGTATTTAGCGGAGTTAGCTGCTGATTTTGCCAAACAGGTTTTGGTTGGAGGCGGGAAGTTGCTCACTAAACTATTTCAAGGGGAAGGGGTTGACCATTTTATTGCTGAATTGCGCAAACATTTTACTCAGGTAAAAATACGTAAACCTGCTGCCTCACGCTCACGTTCGCGTGAAGTGTATGTACTAGCTCAAGGTTTTCGGCGATAATGTATAGTAGTTTGGAGGTTATTGGCTTTGAATAATATGCTTAAAAATTTGCTTTTATGGTTGGTAATTGCAATCGTGCTAATCACGGTTTTTAGTAATTTCAGTCCGCAACGGGGTGATATTCAGCAGTACACTTATTCCCAATTTATCAATGCAGTGAATAAAGGTGAAATTGACCGCGTTGATATTCAGGATCAAAATATCGATGGGGTTACCAAAAACAACCAGCGATTTTCTACTTATCTGCCAGTGCAAGACCCTTATCTTTTAGGGTCGTTGATGAAGCAAGGAGTTACCGTCCGCGGGGTTCCTCCAAAACAACAAAGTTTACTGGTCCATTTTTTATTAAGCTGGGGACCATTTTTACTGTTAATAGCGGTTTGGATTTTCTTTATGCGTCAA
>JAFEDN010000484.1 GCA_018241585.1 Pseudomonadota bacterium
ATATAAAGTTTGCAATTGGCCCAAAATGGAAAAAACCTGATCACTTAGTCCATTGTTATCCAATTGATTATTAGATAAATCTAAATATGTTAAGTTGCTAAAATCGGAAAAAGTATCGTTGACAATAGAGTTAATAGGGGAACTTGATATACCTAGACCAATCAAGGTGGAAGGGAAATAACGGAGCATAACCTCCGCAGTTAATACTTTAGGAATAAAATTACCTCCAATAGTTAGACTCTGAATAGTTTTGGGTAAAATATCAATAAAATTTTCTGGCAGATAATCAATACTATTATTAGCTATATTCAATTTCATTATATAAGGTGGCAGTGCATTTAAAAGTGACATTAACATCGAAATATTTATTTGATTCCCGTGTACATCTAAAAATTGCAATTGAGGTAAGTCAATCAATACGTTCAGATTTAGACTACTTAATAAATTATTTGATAAAAATAAATTTTGTAACTTGCTTAGGCCTAAAAATATGCCTGCACTGAGAAAGTTTAATCGATTATCATTCAAGTACAAGCTTTGCAGCTGATTTAAAGGTGAAAACACACCCATACTGAGATCACTTAATTCTAGGTGATCTAAATATAATACCTGTAGTTTTTCTAAACCAAAAAATATATTTTTACTGAGAGAAACCAATGGATTAAATCTTAAATACAAAATTTGTAGTTGGCTTAGTCCTTCAAAAATGCCTGCCGTCAAATTAGTTAAATTATTATTGTTTAAATATATTAGCTGTAATGGAGCTCCCTGTTTTACTATTGCTGGAAGAATCTTGGATGCTTCCTCCGATGTTAGATATTTAGATGCTAAATCTAGCCAAGTAAAATCAGCTAAATGATACCGGGGAATTTCTGCAATCAGATCATCTATACTCTCATTAGTATCTATACTCCGAAACAAACCTAAACGTGAAGCAAAACAGTCTGATGTATATTCAGACGCCCAAGGCGCATAACCCTTTCCAAATTGAAACCCTGGTTTATCTGGACAATTTATTGCTTCAAGAATACTGGCCATTATTTCACGAAGAAACAGTGCTTCTAATCCCAATTTCAGGGTTTTCAGCAATGAAAAAGGTAGGCGCTGCGTCCACCACGAAGCCGATTGACCTAACCACCAGAGTAAATAACTGGTATATAATCGACGCGGTAAAGAAGCAAACAGTCGAATTTCCTTGCTTGACAGTAATATTTTTTCTTCGACTAACTTTCGTTGTGACAAGATTTCCAAATCGGCTAAGGCAGTGGTTTTGATATAAAGCAGTGCTGTCAATTCTTCAGAAGAATAGCCCACTCGTTGCAATCGCCGAAAATCTTTTAGACCAATCCCATGTGCTATTTTTGCCAGACTTTCCAGCGCATTAAGTTGAGTGATTTTTTTGCCTTTATAAGCGACCTGTCTAATTAATTCAAACACTGTTTGCCGATTTGCAATACCTAATCGCCCATCCCAACGCACCCACTGCTCAAGTTTCTGCACTTGGATGGTGTAAGACGTAAAGATCGAGAGTAAGGGCGTTTTCTCCAGAATGACATCTCGTAGCCAGCCGCGCGGCTGTTCTATATGGCTCTGGACTTTATCGGTGGTTTTCTGAATATCTTCAACCCTGGCTCGACAAGCGCTGGGTATTCTGATTATTCCTTGTATAAAGCCGAAAATAAAAGGAGCGGCCAAAATCAATTTCAACCATTTCGCTTCTAATCCAGATAAACTGCGGACTAAACTATCAATACCTTTTTGATTGGAACCGGAGAAAATACCCTGGAATTCTTCAAAATCCGATTGCCCGTTTTTGGCTAATTCTATTAGGCGATACGCCAACATCGCGTAAATAAAATAGTGCACCGATTCTAACAGTCCCATTTCCACACCTTGCACAAAGCCGCGCACAGCATAGGCTTTAATCAATCCCCAAGTGCTTTTAAGTAAAATGGTTCGCCCATGCGGTCTGACACGATAATCACATTTTTGTTTTGGGCCTGATCCGACGTCCGAAGGCGATAATAGCAGCCATTGTAAATTTTTTTCTATGGCATGATCCAAACTACTCCATTTCATCCATGAGAGACAGGAGAATTCTTGTTGATACAATTTCAATAACGCCGCTTCGGGGATTTTGGCATGATCAATCAGTTGGCGGGTGATTCCCAGCGAGGCTAAAAAATCATACAAAACAGCACTCTGATCATCGTCCGCTAAAGACTGATAATCAATGGGAATCTCTGACTCATCACTTGTACCTTGAACTATGTCAGCCTGAATACTACTAGAAGTCGGTAATATCTCTACCGGTTGAATAAAATTTGGCTCATCCGTGTTGTTATGCTCAGGAATAAAACCAGTCGGTATTCGGCTTAAAGTCCGCAGTCCAATACCGCCATCTTTATCTTTGCTATCATTCTCTGTCAGGTTCACTGGAGCAAACAAAGGCTGATCCACATCAGTCGGGGGTACCGCCGACAATATAGGATCGCGTTCCATAACCATTTCTCCCTTTTGATAATAGGACCTATTTATAATTCGCTGTAATACAGTGGCTTATAAGAGCAATCCCGTAAAATTGTGATTCTTAACATCTACTAATAAGGCGCGTTTGCAATGCCAAGATTGATACTCACAGATGAGTACTGGTCAAAGCTACGGACTATATGATACTCCCAAAACGCCTTATCAAAGATTGCTGGAGTGATCAAAGAAATTAAAATTGATCATAAAAAAATCTAATTTTTAACAACCTGTTTCTTATTAATATATTTAACTTGTGGAAGACCATCAAAATCTGCATCTTGAGACCAAATTGTGGCATTGTAGGCGAAACCCGTTGCTAAAATGATACTATCAGCGAGAGGAATTATATATTGGATACCTAATTTAGCTGCGCTTAAAGAAATTTCTATATTCAAATCAATGATAGCCCCCTGCATCATGCACTCAATGCTTTCAAAAGCTTCCTTTTCTGAGCAATGTCGCAAAACATGTTTAAAAACTTCAAGTAATGAAATACTTGGAACAATTAAAGCATTAGTGTTTTCAATCGCTGGAGCAAAAAATTTCGCATTTTCAGAATCAGCGAAATATTCCAGCCACCCGGATGAATCGACTACATTTTTTTTCATAATCTATCCTTATCCCGCTCAATCACCGTATCAATACCTTTTAAAAAACCTCGCATTTTTTTGATATCTCTTACAGGAATAAACTCTAGTCTATTTTGATACTGAAACACATGTAGTTTTTCACCAGGTCGTAAATGAAGCGCTTCACGAATTTCCTTGGGGATAACAACTTGAAACTTAGGAGAGATAACAACTTGCATAATGATAACCCAATCGATATAAAAATTAGATGCCAATGTTATAATCGATTCGCATCGATACGTCAATTAAGGTCTATTTTGTTCGGGTAATTAATAAAGCGTAAATCAACAAAAATACGATCATAGGCAAGGCGCCGGCGATCCAAGCGGGCCACTGATAAACTAAAGCAATCGGACCTATAAATTGATTCAGCATATAGAAGGCAAAACCGACGATAATTCCCAATAAAATTCTAGCGCCCATGCTGGCGCTGCGCAGAGAACCAAAAATAAACGGCACACCTAAACAGATCATCACCACTGTGGTTAAAGGCTGGAGCAGCCTGCTCCAAAAAGCTGATTGGAGTTCGCTTGCCAACAATCCAGCTTGCTTTCGATAGCGGATATTATTCCACAATTGGGTAATAGTTTGTTGGGCAGGTTCCAGTTGATTCTTTTGACGTAGCAGTTCTGGCTCAAAAGTAAATCCCAACGGAAAAGAATCATAATGGATTACAGTAGCTTGTGACTCAGTAAATTTAGTCATAGCTACTTGTTTTAATTGCCACATGCCATTTTGTAAAATGGCTTTTTTAGCAGTAGTAGAAGATGTTAAACGGCCTTGAGAGTCAAAATCAAAGCGGGCAACGTCATCCACTACTGCTCCTGAAGAAACTTTACCGATATAGGCAAAAATATTTCCTTGATGTAACCATAGCGCTTCGGTAGACCATGGATTTAATTTACGATGCATTTTTTTTTCTTTAAGCTGGACGGCTTGATATTGTAAAGTAGGAGCCCACCATTCACCAATCACAGTGATAAATATCAGCATCAGCAAAGCAGCTTTGACTACCGACCAAGCAATTCGGGCAACCGAAACACCTGCTGCGCGCATAATAATTAGCTCACTGGTAGACGCTAAGCGCCCTAAACCTATCAAGCTACCGATAAAACCCGCAATGGGGAAAAGTTGATATAAATCAGAAGGCATTTGCAAACTAACGTAAGAAAAAACAGCAAACACATCATAATGAGCCACACCCATAGATGGCAATTCAGCGATAAATTCGATAAAACTTTCAATTCCCAATAGCACTAAAACCACTAAGCAAGTGGCCCAAATCACTGAGGAACGAATATATCGATCAAGAATACGCATTTTTGAATTTTCGATAAAGCAACAAACTTAAAGCAACCAGAGCCATTGCGCCATGGAGCCACCACAGACCTATTCCAAAGCTTAACAAGCCCTTGCGGATCCAGGCGCGGCCTAAAAAAAGGAAATTACCATAGATAATGTACAACAGGATAGCAGGTATTAGCTGACTGAATTTACCTCTTCTGGGATTTACCCGGCTTAACGGGTAGGCCAACAGCGCTAAAACAAATGCTGACAACGGCATAGCCATGCGCCAGTGTAATTCTGCAGCCACCGCTGGATCATGTCTCAAGGGCCATAATTCTGCTGTGGAAGCATTACTCGGCCAGCCGCTATGAGTGGGTAGCTCTTGAGCTAAGCGAACGCCATATTCCTGATACTGAATTATTTGAAAATTCGGCTCTCCTGAAGCACCTGAATAACGATAACCATCTTTGAAAGAAATAAATCGATTATTATTGATATAAGTTTCTTGTGCTTGCTTAGCGACCGTGATGTCCCAAGGTCTAGAACCATCTGCTCTCGGCTTAGCTCTTTGTGCGAAGAAAATGTTTGACATACTGAGCCTGCCGCGTTCGACATTATCAGCATAAAAAACTAAATCGTTACCTAAAGTTTGAAACCGCTTGGGCATGACTTTTTCGACTGTGGTATTAGCAACTGATTCGTAGAAAATTTTTATCCTTTGTGTATCTAAGAAAGGTTCCAGCCATAGCATTAAAAAACCGACTACTAAAGAAACGATTATGCCTACTGTTAGCACCACCGATAAAAAACTTCCCGGCCCTACCCCACAAGCCGACATCACGGTCATTTCGTGGTCTAAATATAACCGTCCAAAAACTAATAAAATGCTTAAATACATTGCTAAAGGGGTGAGATAACCTAACAAAAATGGCGCCTGCAAAGACATTAACCGCATGACCGCACTCATGGTGATGTGACCACTGGCTGCAAATTGCAGGAAATGCACAAACTGATTACTCATGAAAATAATCAGTAACACCATTAAAGTGCCAAACAAACTGGTGAACAATTCCTTGGTGATATAGCGAAAGATAATTCCCATGGATGCTCATTAAGCCAAAACGACTAAATGGAGTCAAATGTTGCGCTAATTTCATTGACCAAATCTTTCATTAAACGGTATATTTGTGCCATGGAAAAAAGCTATCAACCTAAAAATATCGAACAGCGCTGGACTCAATTTTGGGAACAGCAAAAATTATATAAACCGAGTGGTAAAGGCCAACCCTATTGCATCATGCTGCCACCACCGAATGTCACCGGTACTTTACACATGGGACATGGCTTCCAACTCAGTTTAATGGATGCCTTAATTCGCCGTCAAAGAATGCTGGGCAAAAATGTATTGTGGCAACCAGGCACCGACCATGCATCCATTGCTACCCAAATGGTAGTGGAACGACAATTGGCTCAAGAGAATTTAACTCGCCATGATTTGGGCAGAGCAAAATTTGTTAAACGGGTAGATCAGTGGAGTGAACAATCCGGCTCCGTTATTACTCAGCAAATTCGTAGGATGGGCGCCTCTTTGGATTGGGAGCGGGAACATTACAGCATGGACCCAGTCATTACCCAAGCTACTTACGCTGCTTTCATTCAGCTATTTGAAGAAGGTTTGATTTATCGCGGCAAACGAATGGTCAATTGGGACCCGCACTTGCATACCGCCCTTTCTGATTTAGAAGTCACTAGCGAAACTATCGCAGGTCACCTATGGTATTTACGGTATCCTTTGACCGATGGTTCCAAATATCTTACAGTGGCGACTACTCGTCCTGAAACCCTGTTGGGGGATGTGGCAGTTGCAGTCAATCCACAAGATAGCCGCTATCAAGCCTTAATAGGCCGAACCATTAAACTGCCTCTGGTTGAACGAGAAATACCTATTATTGCCGATGATTCAATTGATATTGAATTTGGCACCGGCTGCGTAAAAATTACACCGGCACATGATTTTAACGATTATGCCATCGCTAAGAGGCATCATCTACCTATTATTAACATTTTAAATTTTTCAGCCGATTGCAATCAAAACACCCCACCCCGTTACCGCGGCATAGGAAGGTTTGCTGCTCGTAAGCAAGTGATCGAAGAATTAGCAGGCTTGGGGCTGTTAGAAAAAATAGAACCTTATAATGTTACCTTACCTCGAGGAGATCGTTCGGGAGTGATTTTGGAGCCGATGCTGACCGACCAATGGTTTGTCAAAATGCAAGACATGGCCGATTCTGCACTCTCAGCTATTGAGAAAAATCAACCTCATTTTGTACCGGAAAATTGGGAAAAAACATACCGGCAATGGTTAACTAATATTGAAGATTGGTGCATCAGCCGGCAATTGTGGTGGGGACACCGGATTCCAATATGGTACGATTCTGAAAATCGCCCCTATGCCGGTTATGATGAATTAGACGTTCGCAAACGTTATGCTCTTGGGCCGGAAATTGCCTTAAGTCAGGATGAAGATGTACTAGATACTTGGTTTACTGCAGCATTATGGCCTTTTTCTAGTTTACATTGGCCTGAAAAAACCGCTGACCTGATGGCTTTTTACCCTACCAATGTTTTAGTCACCGGATTTGACATCATCTTCTTTTGGGTCGCCCGAATGGTGATGATGGGCTTGAAAATTCAGAGAGCTATTCCTTTTAGGGAAGTTTATATCCACGGTTTAATTCGTGATAGCCATGGTCATAAAATGTCGAAAAGTAAAGGTAATATCTTAGACCCTATTGATCTTATGGACGGCATTGACCTACCCAATTTAATCGCCAAAAGGACCACGGGGTTGATGCAGCCACAAATGGCGCCGGCCATTGAAAAAAACACCCGGGCTGAATTTCCAGAAGGAATCGGCGCTTATGGGGCTGATGCCTTAAGATTTACCTTTTGTGCTTTGGCAACCACGGGACGTGATATCAATTTTGATATGAACCGGATTGGCGGTTACCGTAATTTCTGTAATAAATTATGGAATGCTGCTCGTTTTGTGTTAATGAACAATGAAGGATTGGAATTTAAAACTCAGCAAAGTTACTCGCACACTTTGGCCGACCGGTGGATCAAAAGTTTATTGCAAAAAATTACTGAGCAAGTCAATCAAGCCTTTGAGGAATACCGTTTTGATTTAATTGCCGCTACGTTATATGAATTTACTTGGAATGAATATTGTGACTGGTATCTGGAATTAGCCAAATGTATTTTGGTTGATCCTTTGATGTCGGAAGAGTTTAAAAATGGCGCTCGTCAAACTCTATTGGTGGTTTTAGATGCACTGTTGCGGCTATTACATCCATTAATTCCATTCATTACCGAGGAAATTTGGCAAGTGGTAGTGGGCAAAATTGAAGCTAACCCGCCAATCAGCATCATGATTGCCGCCTATCCACAAGTTGACCGCTCCAAAATGGATTTAGCCGCCACTGAAACTATAGATTGGTTGAAGCAAGTCATTAATGGAATCCGCAATGTTCGTGGAGAAATGAAAGTTCCGCCGGGTAAAAATATTCGAATTTTACTCAATCAAGGAAGCCGGGAGGATCATAACCTTATTAAACAGTGTGAAAATTACATCAAAACCCTTGCTAAAGTTTCAACTATCACTTGGCTCAACCGGTCTGAAAAGGCTCCCGCTGCCAATGCTATGGTAGTTGTCGGGCATTTGGAAATCTATATTCCCTTAGCTGATTTGGTAGATAAAAACGCTGAGCTTAATCGATTGACTAAAGAAATCGAAAAATTGCATAAAGACCGGGATAAATTAGCAGCTCGTTTAGCTAATACTCAATATCTGCAAAAAGCTTCTGCCGAAGTGGTTGCAAAGGAAAAAAGTAATCTCGAACAGATTAATGAAACCTTAGCCAAGCTTCAGGAAAATCGAGATAAGTTGGCGCTTCTTTAACCATGCACATCCGGGGTTTCCAATACCATTTAGATGGTAACCGCCAGTAGACTCATTACAAGTGTTTTATAAAATCTTGTAAACAACGCCAAACCGGCGCTTTGAGATGATTATCTTGCAACATCTCTTTTAAAGAATAAGTGCAAAAAGTAGCTGGAAAATGGCCTAGCGCGACTGATTGAATTTTTTCAAAACCATTTAGATTGGGTAATGGGCTTACAGGAAATTTTAGCGCCTGCAAAATAGCCTGCAACAGTTTGACCTGCTGATGGTCCCGGTCATCATTGATGACCGCGATCAAAACCCCGTTATGATTCTGACCCGTAACCAAATAATAGTTAACTATCAGACGAAGTTGCCATCGAGTAATTCCCATAATCTGTAAGTAGTGATTTTTCATCTTTAATATTTAAACTTAAAAAAACATCAAATACTAGAATTTTACAGTGAGGAGTCATAACAGCAGCAATGCTATCAGCGGTAACACCTTGAAAATATAACGATTAAATCTTTCTAAAAAAGTAATTTTCCTAAAAAGCGCTTTTATGGTATAATATCGCGTTTTATCTAGCTTGTTGTGGGGCGATATGCATAAAAAAAACATTGGTCTTATTTCAGCAACCTTTTTAGGGATTTCCTGTGTTATCGGCAGCGGCTGGCTATTTTCGCCCTTTAAAACTGCCGCCATAGCCGGCCCAAGCGCCCTGATCACATGGATTTTCAGTGGCTTGGTGATGCTGCTTTTAGCCCTGTGCTTTGCCGAAGTCGCCTCGCTTTACCCTAAAAGGGGGTTGTCGGCTATTATCCCCAGCCTATCCCACAATAAATTCTTTGGTTTTCCTTTTGCGATTGCCAACTGGTTCGGCATTGTGGCCGTAATAGGATTGGAAGCTGACGCCACCGTCCAATATCTGATGAATTTAACTCCTCATCTGAAGCCTTTTTTATTTAGTAACAATCAACTGACCTGGCAAGGCAATTGTTTTTCCATTGCGTTAGTTTTAGTTTACAGTCTGCTCAATTATTGGGGAGCTAGGGCACTAACTAAGGCGAATAATGTCCTTTCAATATTGAAAGTTATCGTACCAATCGTCACTGCTTTAATTTTTATAGCCGTAGCATTCCATCCCAGCAATTTCACCGCTGTGAATAATAGCTTTGTTCCCTATGGCATTCCTTCGATCGTAGGAGCCATTTTAACCACAGGCATCATTGTATCCTTTAACGGGTTTCAATCGATTGTCTCTTTTGCTAGCGAAATCAAAAAGCCTGAAAAAACCATTCCATTGGCTTTGATCATTTCTCTAACATTTTGCTTGGGTGTTTATTTGTTATTGCAAGTGGCCTTTATTGGTGCAATTCCTCCACAGATGTTAGCTAAAGGCTGGCACGAGCTACAGTTTAGCGCACCTATGATCCAACTGTGCTTGTTGATTGGGTTTAGCTCTTTTGCTTCGATCATTTACTTCGGAGCAACGGTTGCCCCCGTGGGCGCTGGGGTAGCTTTTACCGGAACCGCTACCCGAATGTTTACTGCAATGGCTCGAAGCGGTCAAATGCCTTCATATTTCAACACCAGCCATCATAAATACAATGTTTCACGGCATTCTTTGATCGCCAATACCGCATTGAGTGTCATCTTTTTGATCCTGTTCCGCAGTTGGAGCCAATTGGCAGAATTCATCAGCTTGTTTCACATCATTTCCTATTTGCCGATTCCTCTAGCATTATGCGTATTCCGTAAAGCGATTGTGACTCGCAATTATCCTTTCCGTCTGTGGGGTGGACATATTATCGCATTATTGGTATTTGTTATCTTTACCTATTTATTCACGTTGGGGCATATTAAAACCACCAGCCAAATTCTATTAGCCTTTTTGATTCTTCAAATTATTTTCATTGCCGTCCATGTTCGCAGCGGCCAAGAACTGTTTTCAGCTATACAAGAAAGCTTAGGAATCTTACTTTACTTTGCAGGTGTCTGGTTGCTAACGTTAATCTCGCCGACGCAAAATCCTAACATCAATGGGCTGGAATTTGCAGGCTTAGTTGTGATTTTCTCTGTAGCAACCTTCTATTTTCTCATCAAATATAAAACCAATAACAAAGCAGAACTTAGCGCCGAACAGAAACTTTTTGCCGATCAGGCTACTCCGTGAAAATAACTTTATGAATAGATAGCCCCAACAAATCGTACCTGCGAGCGTTAGGCACTCTGAATGGTAATCGTTCACGGTATAGATAGGAAAGTCAAAAAGTTCCTAACTCTTGGCCTTTACTTCATCCGGCAAAATAACGTTTAATTTTAGAACAGCACTTCGGTCTTGGTGACTAAAATCTACTTCCACCATATCAGATGATATACGCATGTATTTTTCTATAACTGCTAAAATTTCTTTATGGAGTAGTGGCAGAAAATCGGGTTGTCCTTTCTTCGAGGAACGTTCTTGGGCGATAACAATTTTTAAGCGACCTTTAGCAGTATCGGCGGAACCGCCCCTCATCAATTTGTTAATCCATTTCATGCTACCAGCTCCCGGTTGTTTTTAAATAATCGCTGTAAAAAAGTAGGCTTTTTAATGGCTTCATTAACGTCGCCAGACCTTCCATGAAGGAATTTACGGATTAATTGTTGATAATCTTGGCCCGCCTTACTCTTTTTATCTAAAATGACCGGTTCGCCTAAGTTTGAAGCTTTTAAAACAGAAGGACATTCTGAAATAACCGCCAGCAAAGGAATGCCTAGCAATTCTTTAATGTCTTCCAAAGACATCATATCGCCGCTTGAGACCCGTTTTAAAGCGTATCGGGTGACTACTAAATATTTTTCAATCTCTTTGCCTTGAGATGCCAATAAAGTTTTACTGTCTAAAAATCCTAATATTCGATCAGCATCTCTTACAGAAGAAACTTCCGGATTGCTGACTACTAGTGCACAATCCGCAAAATACATAGCCATCAACGCTCCCTGTTCAATTCCAGCAGGTGAATCGCAAACAATAAAATCAAAAGATTGACGAAGCTCCTCCATGATCCGAGATACCGCTTCCAAAGTAAGAATATTTTTATCTCGAGTCTGTGAAGCAGCTAAAATTTGCAGATTGGGGTTGTTTTTATCTTTTATTAAAGTTTGTTTGACCGACGCTTCGCCATGGATGATGCTGGCAACGTCGTATATGACACGCCGTTCACAACCCATGACTAAATCTAAATTACGAAGACCAATATCAAAATCGATCACCACCGTTTTGTACCCTGCATTTGCTAAGCCCATAGCAAATGAAGCGCTGGTAGTGGTTTTGCCAACTCCACCCTTTCCGGATGTGACCACAATAACTTTTGACACCTTAAACTCCTTTAAAACTTAAATTGCTGGAGGAGGCTGATGATGGCTCAAACCCCCAGTTGTTAATTTGAATCTTACCATCTTTTAGAAATATCTGGAAATAGCCTTTTTTAACTTCAGGAAAATCATCATAAAGCAGATAATATCCGGCTATACTAATTAATTCGGCGTTAAGCGATTGAGTAAAAATTTCAGCTTGTTGATTGCCATTGGCCCCTGCCAAAAGCCGTCCACGCACAGGAGCGTAACAAAAAATATCACCATCAGCAATACATTCAGCCCCGGAACTAACAGGAGCCAACAACACTAAATTGTTCTCTTTCGCATAAATTTTCATTCCCGATCTAACCGGTTTACGAATAACCATGTTCTGAGCATGAATGGTGTATTCTTCGTGGGTTTCCTCTATTACGGCTTGAGCCTGTTGATTTTGAGTTTGCCACAAAGCCAAGTTGGCAGCTTGAGCTTGCTGCGCCTCATGTGCTTCAAGTCCCTGCACGCCAACAGGAATTAATTGATTTTCTTGAAGGGTTTTACAAAGTTCTACTAAATTAAAATCAACGATCGGACGTTTTAATTGAGTACAATCTAAAATAATCGGGGTTTGATGAAAAAAATGCGGGGCGTTATTTCGAATTTTATCGAGTTGCTGGACCATACTCTGTAAATCTAATTGCAACAATTTGAGAGTGGTAATTGGCAAAAAATTTGCCTTTAACTTAAAGGCGTCTTGGTGCTTTCTGCTCAATGATCGGTCCTCCTACACCCCAGTGATTTTATGGGTAATAAACCACAATAATCCCGAAAAAATTGCCGCCGCCGGCAAAGTAATAATCCATGCTAACACCATTCTTTGAGCAATCCCCCAGCGGACCGCGGAGGCGCTATTGCTCGAACCGACCCCAAATATAGCGCCGGCGATGGTATGGGTAGTTGATACCGGAATACCCAAATGGGTAGCCGCAAAAAGCGTAATGGCGCCGGCAAATTCTGCGCAGCATCCATGTACTGGTTTGAGTTTAGTAATGCGCATCCCCATAGTTTTGACAATGCGCCATCCTCCCAACAATGTTCCTAAAGCCATGACAAAATTACAAGTAAATATTACCCAAAGTGGCACATAAAAAGTGCTGCCTAACTTGTGGGAAGAAAATAATAAAATAGCAATGATACCCATGGTTTTCTGGGCATCATTGCCGCCATGACCTAAGCTCATCAAAGCAGAAGAGAGAAATTGCACCCGCTGAAACCATCGATCCACTTTTGCTCTGGTAAAATGAAAGAAAGCCCAGGTGACCGCATACATTAGCAACAAGCCTAAAATAAACCCAAGCATGGGTGAAAAGAAAATGGAAACCACCACCTTAGAAATGCCAACCACTTCAATGGAATGAAAACCCGCTTTTACAATACTAGCGCCTACTAAAGCGCCAATTAACGCATGCGAAGAACTTGACGGAATTCCATAGTACCAAGTGAGGATATTCCAAAAAATAGCTCCACACAATGTTGCAAAGATAAGCTGTTTATCGACTATGGAAGGGTCGATTAACCCTGTTCCCACGGTGTTAGCAACATGTAACTTGAAAAAAAGAAAAGCAATGAAGTTAAAAAAAGCAGCCCAAATCACGGCCCAGTGTGGCTTTAAGGTTCTGGTTGAAACAATGGTTGCAATGGAATTGGCAGAGTCATGGAAACCGTTGAGAAAATCAAACACCAGCGCCAAAACCACTAGGCCAGCAATTATTATCAGTTCACTGCTCATAAATTTCCGAATTAGGAGTACTCTAAAACTATGCCTTTTATAATGTCAGCCACATCATGGCATTCTTGCAAAATGGCTGTGGAGTAATCAAAAATCTCTTTGGCTTTTAACAGGTATTTGATATCTTGTTCATCAGAAAACAATTTATCAACTCCTTGCAGCATGATCTGTTCAGCCCGACCGTCATATTCGCTGATTTGATTACACAACTGAATAATACTAGGTGCGTTTTTTAAATTTTTAATTTGACTCAATGCTTTTTTGACTGCATGTACGGCTTGGTAGGCCAAATCAGCTATTTCAATAATGCCGGAAGGCAGCAACTTAAAATGATATAACACAATCCTGCGGGTAGTTCTATTAATAATGTCCAGGATATCGTCCAATTTACGAGTTAAGCGATGGATATCATGCCGGTCAAAGGGAGTGATGAACGCTTTATGTAAAAGGTCAAAAGTAGCTCTGGCATAATTGTCTGCAGTTGCCTCATGTTCAGCAATTAATTTTGCATATTCATTTGCTTTAGGGAGGTCTCTGACCAACTGGACAAAATGTTCAGTCGCGCTTTCAAGTTGATAGGCGGCTTGCTCAAAAAGCTCGAAAAAATTATCTTGTTTCGGTAATAGCCGTTTCAAACTGGTCCCCCTATCGAACGAAGTGGCTGGTAGTTTACCCAATACTAATTCTCTATACAAGCCCGTAAATCTTTCTTCAGCAGCTCCCGCTGAAACGTGAGCTGCTTCCTGGTTTGGATACTGAGTTCCGGCAAAGCCGGAACTCAGTAATCAAGGGAAAGGTCGCTACCGCTCTCCTCTCCCTTGCGATCCCTCATCAGGATAGGAGCTGATAGCTCATTTTTGCTTCAGCGGGAACTGCTGAAAATCTTTCTTCTTAAATGGCATACTCTTAATTTTTCCTTAAGGAATGGCGTGTATTTTAATCATTAAGGATGTATATTAATTAATTTATAGAGGTCATAAAATGTTAAATAATAAATCTAAGTGTATTATAGCGGGTATATTTTTCAGTTCAGTCATTGCTCTGACAGCTCAAGCCAAAGAAAATGAATATAATTACAAGGTGGTTATTAATAATCTTTTCCCAAAAAATGAAGCTTCTTTAACTTTGAGTTGTAATGATCGTGCCCAGGGTCAAACATGGGTAGTTGATGGGAATCTTACTATGAATGCAAATCTTCCTGTTAATGAGAATATGCAAGAATGCGCTAAAGTTATTTTTGATGTTAATTTTTTGGATAGCGCAGGTAACTCTACTTATTACTCAACTAAAGATATTCGGGGAACTGTTAACAGCCCTACTGCTCCGACCTATACTGTCATAACTTTTGAGGCTGAAAGTAAAACCACTACTGTTCAGCAAAATCAATCTTAATAGCTAGCTAGTAGCACAAAAATCCTCATTAACAGTCATTGCGATCCAGTCCGTACTCCAGATAAGCTCTGTATCGGATTTAGGTCGCAATGACAATCATTTCCAAAGTAATGAGCGATATTCATATCAAACCCCGAAAAAATCTTTTGAGGTGTAGATAACGAGATTCCTTTACGCTTTTCCTGGAAATTAATTCTACATTCTTAATATTTCCTTAAGATTTAAAGTTTATCTTACAACTTCAATCAATAAATTCATGAAGAAGATGTTTAAAGGAAATAAAAGTAAAATAAATTACTTGTTGGTGTTTTGCACCCTATCCGGGATTTTTAGTCCAAGCTTGGCAGATGATGACGACTCTGCTCATTTTGCTTGCGCAGATTCCGCTAATGTCATGGATTGTATTGAAAAAACTAAAATCAACTCACCTCCCCCAACTCAACCTGTTCAAGCACCTTACTCCGAACCAGCTTGGATAAACTATGGGCCGTTAAGACTGGGATTTAGATACGATAATGTACTTGGCTGGACCCCAGAAATAGATTATCTGCAATTATTTTACGATAATGGTCTAAATGTTATTTTAGATTACGGCCAACGAGAACAACGGGCCAATTTAACTTTGGGACACGCTTTTAGCCCGCATCAACAGATAAAACTGACTTATGAATATCTTGCACAAAATCTAAACTTTGATTTCGACAGCGGTGCAGTTGACCAGTGGGTCAATCAAAATGCGGTCGGAGCTGCTTACCAATATTTATTTTCAGACGGTTTTTTTCGTGGCCTAGATGTGAGCGGCTATTACATCCGTGCAAACAGCAAAGATTTATCCAATGTAGTTTATTATAAAAATGACGACGCTTGGCTAAATTTACGTAGAATCGCTGGCGGAACCGAGGAAACCGTGCTGACTTCTTTGTCGATGACACCTTATCGCAATATCTTGATTTCTTTAGGAGGTGGCTTCAGCCATCTGGTTTATGACACGGAATATGAAGATAACCAAGATACGAGTACAGTTGCTTATTCCGCCGGTTTGGAATACTTATTGACTGCTCGAACCATGATCGAGGCCAATCTTAAAAAAGATGCGGCTGAACTGGATAGCACCGTTAAAGTCAGTCAAATTTTACCTGCTCACCTGGAAGCTTCAGTGACCGGTCAGTATTCTCAAGGTCAAGCAGGCCAACCTAATAACGCCAGCATTGGCTTGATGCTGGCATATCCTGCAACGAATTATACTTTGACTACCGCAAGTAGCTTAGCGACATTAAGATCGTGGGTGCAAACTCCGGTTGTTCGCGCGCCGCGGGTGTTGGCAATTAAAGATCAAAAAAGTATTCTGTATGCGATTAACCCGCACAATCCACAGGCTCAAAATGTTAAAACCGGCCAGTCGATCCAAGAAGTACATACTAAAGATATTTTCGATTTTGACCCAAATTTGTTTAATAAAGTGGAATATAGCCTTTCTTTAGAAAACAGTGAAGGTCAGCCGGTATCGCCCACTCCTCAAAGCCAATTAAATATTGATTTAAAACCGGATGGCGGCTCTGTTTATAATCAAATTGTTTACTCGACCGCGCCGTTGCCCAATAGCGCCACACCTGAGGGCGGCGCCAACACTTACCACGTTATCATTACAGCGACCGGTTACCAAAATGGCTTAGCGAAACCTATTCAAGCTAAAGCCGATCTGGTGTTAAATATTAACTTTAATCCTCAAAATGAACCACAATGGTCCAATAAAACTGATGGCAGTATTGTTTTTGACGCTACCAGCATTCCTTCCTCCATCAATTTAAATAGCTACTTGTCCGCCGTCCCTAGCGAAAATGTTAAGTTTGGCTTGGTAGGAAACTATGATAATTGGGACGTTCAATCCGATCTTTCGGGAAATTGGTATCTGGTGCGCAAGAAAACCTCGGCTGGAGCTTTTGACGCGGGCGATATTTCGTCCAGTAGCCAGAAGTATCAGTATGTGCAAGTAGCCGTCAAATATGCGAGTGACCCCGATGGAATTCAGGGGAGTGTACAACAACTCAACCTGACCGTTCTTCCTGATAATAAACTCAGTATTCATTGGAATGGCCAATGTCTATTAAATAATGGTCAAGGGATAACTGCTGAACAGCCCTTGAATAACACCAGTTATTCTTTAAATTTGGCTGACCCTAAAGCTCCTTGCATCGGATATCAGGATGAGGCTGCTCATGATATTAACATAGTCAATGATACCCTTAATTTTGATATCTCTGATTATGGGGATTATCCTAAAACTCAAAGTACCGGCAATGGCATCGCCATTAATAATAATCAATTAATCGTTAACGGGCCGGTTAGAGGTCTGAATACTCAGTATTCAATCGGCTTAAATGTTAAAAGTACAGCTATTGGTGACAGCTATGGGCCTTCACTCAATGCCAGTAATTTAATTACAGTTGGCAATAGGTTAATCATTGACGTGCTATCCGACGCCAATGATCCTAATCGGAATGCTTATACTTTTACTCAAATGGTTGGCACTACATTCATTGATAATTACATTTCTTTGGTGATTGATTCATTAAATCCAGGCAAAACCAATTATCAGATAACCAACGTGGTCTCGGGTGATAGCTCAAGCAATACCGACAATATGGCGGATTGCTCTGGGTCTATTCAATCATGGGACGATTTTAGTAAATGTAATTATCAGAAAGTCGGCCTGAATCAAAATATTACTAATTCACCGGATAAAGACGGCAAATTATCAATTATTTGGTGGAGCGGTGTTGATCCGAAGGTATATCCAGCCATTAAATCGATCACCCTGATTGAAACCGCCGGCCATGTCCGCCGAAGCCAAAATTAATCGTAAGCGTCCATGACCGTTCTGCATAGGCATACTCATTATCGTGAAACGGTTACCCATTTGCTTTAATGATAACCAAGCGCGCATTGGTCACGACAATAATAATCTCAGAAATATAGCGATTATGCAGCAGTTCCCCCTGAAGCAAAAATTACCTTTTCGCTCAAAAAGCGTAACATCTCTGAAGGGTCTTCAAAAGTAAATGTATAGGATGGCTTAAGGCGCTTGACTTTATCTGCGGCACGCATTGTACCCTTTAGATCATCAAAAATTGATCTACAGAACCGGTTTTAATAAGAAGACTTTTTGGCTTTTTCATGTAATGCTCTCCACTCTTTCTCAAATTGTTCAGCAATGTCTTCGTAGCTGACAAATTTAATGGATTCTTCTCCCCCCATATAATGACGGTGATGGGTTACCGATACCCGAGCGGACAACACACTGGTTTAGTCAGGGAAATCAAAGCCTGTTGCCACCCCGAACCGAGCGCCGTCGTCCTTCGGCACAGTGGGTCGCCGAAAATTTATTTGCGTTATGGCAGACGGAACTTTAGGTGAACGCTTATAAAGAATTAACCATCGGTAATGTTAGGGTGTTTGCGAAGCAAACGAGGTCTAGCGATGCCTCTTTTGGTTTTTTCGAGGATATCTAAAAACATTTTGATTTCTGAATATTGATTCGATAACTCGATTAATTCAGCTTGAATCTCAATTAATTTTTGGTCTCTATGATGAAATAATTTATAAACGTGTTTTAAAACCCGCATCAATTCAAGACCGACTTTTTGGCGGCGTAAGACCACCAGATTTAATCCAGTAGGACCACCCGGATTACCAGTGACTAACATGTAAGGCAAAACGTCCTGCCCTACTTTAGTGGCTCGGCCAAGGAAACTATAACTTCCAATGCGCACAAATTGATGTACACCAGCAAATGCGCCTAAGTTAGCAAAATCGTCTACTATCACATGACCGGCAATGGAAGCATTGTTGGCAAATATGGTGTTATTACCAACTTGGCAGTCATGGCCAATATGTATATAGGCCATTAGTAGATTACGGCTACCGATTCGGGTGATGCCTTCTGCTTTATTAGACCCTCGATTAATCGTACAAAATTCTCTAAAAATATTATTATCACCTACTTCTAAAAAAGTTTCCCGGTCTTGCGGGGTAAGGTCTTGAGGATCGCCACCAATAGCAGCAAAGTTATGAATTTTATTAAATTTCCCAATCCGAGTGTTTTTAGTAATAACCACGTTAGCACCAATAACAGTTCCCTCGCCAACTTCAACATTGGGGCCAATAAAGGAAAATGGGCCCACTTTTACACCTGGAGCTAATTTGGCGCTAGGATCAATAGCTGCACGACTATCAATTAAAATATCACTCACTGCTACACCCCTTCTTTATTTTTTATATTCATAAATTCTGCTGTACAAGCTACTTCTCCTTCAACAGTGGCTGTGCCGGAAAATTTCCATACATCCAGCCGATGTTTATTTAACTCAACATGTAACTGTAATTGATCACCCGGAACAACCAATCTTTTAAATCGAACATTATCGATGCCGGCTAAAAAATAAAGCTCCCCTTCAGGAACGGTTTCCAATGTCTCATAGGTCAAAATTCCTGAAGCTTGGGCCATGGCTTCGATCATTAACACGCCGGGCATAACGGGCATGTGTGGAAAATGTCCATTAAAAAATGGCTCATTAATACTAACGTTCTTAATGGCCGTTATATGCTTTCCGGGAATAACTTCTATAACCCGATCAACCATCAAAAAAGGGTAACGATGCGGCAGATATTTTTTAATCGCCTCAATGTATTTCGGTTGAGTCATCAGTCACCTCCATCTTTCGTTCTAGGCGACGCAAGCGTTTAGCCATTTGATCAAGCTGCTGAAAGCGTATCATATTTCTTCGCCACTCACTATTTTTTTGAACAGCAACTCCCGAAGAATAAACGCCGGGAGCTTCGATAGAATGAGCCACGGCCGATGAGCCGGTTAACATGACACCATCGGCTATTTTGATATGGCCATTAATACAAACAGCCCCCCCAATCATGCAATAGCTACCCACTTCAGTGCTGCCGGCGATAGCTGTACATCCGGCAATAGCAGTATGGCTGCCGATTTTCACGTTATGGGCTATTTGCACCAGATTATCAATTTTTACCCCATGGCCGATCACAGTGGGTTTGAGTGCTCCCCTATCTATGGTGGTATTGGCGCCGATTTCTACATCATTACCAATAGCCACCCCTCCGATTTGAGGAATTTTAATCCATTGCTGTCCATCGTGAGCTAAACCAAAACCATCCGCTCCCAATACTGCCCCGCTATGGATGATTACCCGATCCCCTAATACCACTTGGTGGTAAATCGTGACTCGGGAATAAAGATGACAGTCGGCTCCAATCTGACTATTACGGCCAATAAAAACCCCGGCCTCAATTAAGGTGTTGGCGCCAATGGTAACCCCCTCTTCAATGACACAATGTGGTCCAATAGTAACTGAAGCATCAATTTTGCAATTAGCTTCAATGACCACACTGGCATGGATGCCCGGAGCTACTTGCTTGGCCGGGTACAATAAATTCAGTACTTGAGTGAAGGATAATTCTGGATTGGCAGAGATCAGCGCGTTGGTTGGACATTCTGCAGCATCTTGTGCAGATAAAATAACCGCAGCAGCTTTGGTTGCTGCTAACAAGTGATGGTATTTTGCATTGCCTAAAAAAGTTATTGCCGAAGGCCCTGCAGAAACTAATGGTTCGGCGCATTCAATGAGACAATCAGGGTCGCCTCGAATTTCAGCATTAATTTTAAGAGCAATTTCTTCTAAACGGTACGCTGTCACATTCTCTCCGATACAATTTCTACCCGCAGTTATCCCCGCGATCAAGTCGCGGGGATGGCAGTTTTATTGTTGTTGCTTATCTAAAGCGTCTAATACTTTAGAAGTGATATCCAAGGCATCATTGTAATAAAGCAATGCATTTTTTGGTAAAATGACATCAAATTTTTCAGTGCCAGCCATGCCTTTGGCAATCGTTTTAATTCTATCTAAGAACTGAGTCATGGCTTTGTTTTGAGCATCGAACAATTGCTTTTGCAAATCGGTCTGATTTTGTTGCAATGTTTGCTCTTCTTCTCGAATGGTATCTTTTAATGCATTAGCTGCTTTAGGGTCCATTACCGACTGATCTCTTTTATATTTATCAATATTGCTTTGCAATTGTTTACCCAGGGCATCTAAATTTTCTTTTGGTTTAGCAAATTGTTTTTCTAAACTATCGTTGATTTGCTTAACTTGTTTTGAATTTTGAAAAATCTGCTGCATATCAATGACAGCTATATTGGTAGCTAGACTGCTCATGGTCCAAAGTGAAGCAACGCAAATTCCAGCATAAATTAAAGTTCGTTTCATAATATCAGTATCCTCCAAAAGATAAACAAAAGACAAACCGGAGTTTGCCGCCTTTAAGCTAATCCGGCAACCAATATCTTATATACTTGCTCCAAAAGAGAAAGTAACAAATCGTTTCAAATCACTGGATTTAGCATTGATTGTTTTAGCAAAGCTTATTTCAAGTGGACCCATTGGTGAATACCAGATGGCCAACAGGCCCGTCGACATACGAACATTTTTAAGAGAAATCGACTCATACTGAACTCCTCCTTCAGAGGGTAAGCCTTGATCAACACGGTTGGTATCCCATAAATTACCCGCATCAAAGGTCCATGCAGTTCGGACTTTATTATAAAAACTCGGTAAAATTAAGTTGGTTCCCATAATTACTCTAAAATTACCGCCCAAGGCTGCATTAGCTTGAAAAGGATTTTTAGGTCCTAGGCTATTGGGTTCAAAACCAGGTATGGTTTCAATTCCGCCGGCATAGTAGTTAAGAAAAAACGGCAATTGATCGACATTGCCATATCCGTTTCCAAATCCTACTGATGCATTCGGCTCTACAATAAAACCGTACCACAAAGGATAATAATATTTCATATTTTCATCGATTTTATAGTAGCTCAAACTATCAGAAAGTACCGGTATCCCTACATCTAAGCCTAAGAAATTATCAAAACCGCTGGTCGGTGCTAAAGCCCGGTCTAAAGTACTATAGGACCAACTCAAAATACCTTTGAATTGGTTGTAAGGAGCGGGATGTTCTTGCACAAAGGTTTGCACCGTGGGCGCAGTTTCATCACCATTAACATCATGTAAAACCAGGTAAGTATAACCAAACCCGACATTGATCCGGTTATTTAATGACACTGGAACACCATAAGTCAGAGTGCCGCCATAACCGTCCATAGTATAACTGGCTTGATTTAAGCTAGTAGATGGAGTGGTAATATTAGAAAAAATGGTAACCGTCTGACTGATGCCATTGGGAGTAAAATAAGGCTCGGAGTAAGTCAAACTATAAGTTTTTTGGTATTGGCTGGCATTAAAACCAAGAGAGCCATAATTACCGGTGCCGAATAAATTAGGTTCAGACAAACTGGCGCCGTAGATAAAGCCGTCTGAAGTAGAATATCCACCTTGAATACTGGCTTTGCCAGCATTGACTTCTTTAACATGATAAAGTAAATCAACTTGATCAGGCTTATCCGGTACAGGATTAGTGTCTACTCCGACATCTTGTAGATAAGGCAAATAAGCCAATCTGGCTTTGGATTGTTCAACATCTACAATGGAGTAAGGGCTGGCTTCCATTTGAGAAACATAATTTCGCAAAGCCCGGTCTTCGGTTCGAGTATTACCGGTAAAACTAATTTGCCGGACATAGCTGATCGGTCCGGGACTGATAGTAAATACCAAATAGACTTGATGAGTTAGATCATCAATTTCCGGAGAAGAACTGATGACTGGGAAAGCATGCCCCCTGCCAGCAAAATACCTACGGATGCCTTCAGAAGCACTTACCATAGTTTGCTTGGAGAATACAGCACCCGGTTTAAATAATCGATGTAAATAAGCATTCACATCAACCGATTCAACAGGATAACCTGAAAGACCTTGCGCCTCGACGCCCTTGACCCGATACTGTGGTCCTTCGCTGATAGTAATGAAAATACTAACTGTTTTATTATCCGGAGAAACCACTACATTTTGATCCACTACCTGAAAACGAAGGTAGCCATGGTTATAATAGAACGTCCGTAGCTGCTCTATATCCTTGGCCAACTGAACTCTTGAGTAACGATCACTGTGACTTAAAAATCCGAGCCGCCACCATGCTGTTCTTTTTGAAGTAAAAACTTTTAAAAGCTGTTTTTGAGAAAATACATGATTGCCATGGATCGCGATCAAACGAATTCGGGCAATGGGCCCT
>JAFEDN010000485.1 GCA_018241585.1 Pseudomonadota bacterium
ATTCAAAAATAATTCTTTCAATATTTCATGAGTTTATAGGTAATTTTTGCTTCAGTGGGAACTGCTGAGCTTCCACGCTCAAGTCCCCGGATTTGGTCTCAATTGTTTCGAATGGATTTGATTTTCGGAAGGCCTCTTTCGTTTTCTTTGAGCAGGCAACAAAGTTTGTGAATTTTGACTTTGCCGATCAAGCTCTGCAAGAGGTACAGATAAGTTCGAACGACGCGATGAGTGACTAGAACTAGAAAAACCAAACCCGGTTGATGCTCTGGATAATTTTGAAGGAATGACCGGGAAAGTAAAGGACGAGTTTGGGTGTAACAGGGGCCAAAATAGATTCAGGTCTATCAGGTCTTTAGAATCGTCACGAAAAATTTCTTGCTGAATATTTAAACCAAATAAACTCTCGCGGTTAAATATTTCCAACATGAATCTTGCGATCGCGATATTGGCTTCGTTTTCAATAAAACGACCTTCTTCATCTACACAAGATAATAAAGGAGCAACAAAAACATCATTCGTAAATCGATCAGCATTTTTTAAATCTAACTTTAAATAGAATCGCTGGACCCAGCCTAATAACACCTGATTTGGAGTTTCATCATACAAAGATAAATAGCCGGCAACCATTTGTACAATCACGTAGGGAAAGGATACTAAAACCGGCGCTAAAGCTTTTAATAACAAATTATAAAATACAGCCAGCAAACCCTTTCTTTTTTCAAAGTCGGGTTGCATTGCAGCATAATCCAGCGGCGTACAATCAAAATCATCCTTCAAGTCCGCAATTTCAGGGGTAATGGCATATTCTAAAGCTTCTACCGAGCCGATTAATTCAAAATGCGGGCAAAGAGCGTATCTTGTTTTCTCTTGAAATTTTATAGCAATTCTTTGTTCTAGTTTATCTTCTATAGCTGGGAGAGCCAATTGCTTTTGAGATTGAGTTTTAGCTTTGGTTTTACGTTTAGGTTTATCGGTAGTTTTTGATTGCTCTAATGGCAGCGGCATGGCTAAAGCAGCATAATGAGCAGCAGTTCGTCCCAAATGATTAATTGACTTAGCATTAGTTAAAAATGACAATAACTTTAGATGACGAGGAAAAAATGCCACAACATGATCTAAGCAACTACGAAAGTAATTTGAGTAAGTGAGATGAAAATAAAATACTTGATTAAGATTCAAACCTCGCTCAATCAAAGTGAGCATGAGCTTGTGCCCAGCTAGAATTGCAACTACAGCGATCTGCCCCAATTGATCGGGATTAAAAATGCGATAGCTTGGGTTAATCTCAAAAACAGTGTTGATATTATCTAGTGAAACCACATTTAAATATTTACCACACAAGGCTATTTGTTGTTCTATTTTCAGTAATTGAGCAGGAGTAGCGGCTTTATATGCTTCTTTGATAAATTTCTCTTTTAATTTAACTTTATTGTTACTAAAAAAATCAAAAGACACCGGAATGTCGATTTTTCTTTCTTTCAAAATTTCGACATACTCCAAAAGAGCGTCTATATCTACTTTTAATTGAAATAAATTTCCAAAATTATCAGAAACACCTTGAATTTTTGCTCCTTTTTTCATCAATAATGTAAGAAGCTTAAGCTTAAAAAAGCCACGCTCACAAACTTGCAATAATGCTTGGCTGTTTTCTGGATTCAAATATGCTGCATGTTTTTGTAAAAAAAAGGTTGCCGCATCTTCCCTTCCATAGTTGATAGCATGCGCAAATAAATCAGCAGGGTTATATTGAACATTTTGGTCTCGAAAATATTTAATAAAATAGGTAACTATTTCAAGTTGATTTTTTTCTTTTTTATCAAAAATTTTTCTAAAAATGGTATTGGCATCTTGAACCACTTCGGGGTCAGTGACCAAAATGAGTTTCTTAATTAAGCTTAATGAACGGCCTTGCTGTAAAACAGCATGTAGCGCATAAATTGGCCCTAAATACCGAGAATTATATAATTGGCCACAAATACGGCGCTCTTCAGTAGTGAGCTGGGAAAAAGCCTGATCTGAATCCCCGCCTAGCCATATCGTTTGGAAAAAGTGATCAACTGCAACATTATCACTACCCGCTTTAGCTTCAATCATTAATTCATCTTTACTCATATGTGATTCCAAAAAATTATTATGCTGGCTACTTTATAAAATTTTAATTGATAGTTCCACAATTGCATTATCATTCAGTTATGGTATATTAACTTAATTACTATTTAGAAAATGACTCACTATTGCAGGGAGAACATGATCAAATTTTCTACAATTTCGCGAATTGTCATTTGTTCATTAGCCACTTTGCTGGGTTTAACCGCTTGCAGCACCGTGCCGGTGCAAACTCAACCTAAACTCACTAAAAAGGATGGTCCTCCGCCAGGTCCAGTAGATGTCAGCCAATTGCAAAATGCTGTCCCTAAGTATGAACCTAAATGCCGCTACGGCAATCCTTCAGTTTACACAGCCGAGGGAAAACAATACTACGTATTAGCTTCTGCTAAAGGTTATTCCAAAGTTGGAATTGCATCTTGGTATGGTACCAAATTTCATGGCAAACTGACTTCCAGCCATGAACCATACAACATGCTTGCGATGACCGCAGCCAGTCCAACATTGCCCTTGCCTACTTATGTGCGGGTCACCAATTTGGAAAATGGGCGTCAAGTAATTGTAAAAGTGAATGATCGCGGGCCTTTCGCTAATGACCGTATCATGGACCTTTCTTATGCAGCGGCCAAGAAATTGGGTTATGCTGAAAAAGGCACTGCTAAAGTCAAAGTGGACGCTATTACTTTTAATGGGCCGAATGATTCTGGGCGTATTATGTTAGCCAATAATTCACAACCGGTTCCGAGTGCGAGCAGACAACTTTATGTTCAAGTAGGCGCTTTTTACCAGATGGCCCAGGCCGAGCAAGTTAAATCCAAGGTCAGTGAATTGACTCATCTTGCCGCTCGAATACAATCGATTACTTTAAACGAAAAAACTGTATACAGAGTGCAAATAGGTCCTTTAAAAAATTTACCAAATACCAATCTAGTAGAAATGCTCCAGCAAAAAGGCTTTAACAAGCCCATTACCATCTACGCTTAAAATGATGGATACTTCTTCAACTCAAATAACCACCACTTGGCAATCGGTATTGTCGGGTGAAAAAGAGCAAGATTATTTTAAAAAAATTTTAGCGTTTCTAGAAAGAGAGCGCTCTTCCGGAAAAATTATCTATCCTCCTCAAAAAGATATTTTTAATGCTTTTAAATTCACGGCTTATTCCGATGTTCGAGTGGTGATCTTAGGACAAGACCCCTATCATGGCGCTGGTCAAGCTCATGGTTTGTCTTTTTCTGTTCAACCGGGAGTGACTCCTCCGCCCTCATTGCAGAATATTTTCCTTGAATTAAAAAATGATTTAGGTTACCTACCCCCCACTCACGGCTGTTTAGAAAAATGGGCCAAACAAGGGGTTTTATTATTAAACACCGTGTTAACCGTAGAAGCTGGCAAGCCTCAGTCGCATGCAAATATTGGCTGGCAGCAATTCACTGATAAAGTGATTGAATGTTTGAATGATCACCCTCATGGTATAGTATTTTTACTTTGGGGCGCTCCGGCGCAACATAAAGCTCGTTTGATTAACCCTTTCAAACATCACATCTTGACGGCCCCACACCCTTCTCCTTTATCGGCACATCGTGGTTTTTTGGGTTGTAAGCATTTTTCCAAAACCAATGCATTGCTAAAAGAGATGGAACTCACAGAAATTGACTGGCGGTTATAGCGTATTCGATATGGAATTTCTGGCGGTGTACCTCTGAAACTGGTGTATTAGAACATAATTTTAAAATATCATACAGAATTGACCAAATTGTACTGAACTAAAAACGCTATTTGGTTGATAAGGATGAGGGGATTTATAAATAAGAATTTTATGATGTTGGTTATTTTCAGCATAAACATAACCTGTATTCCGATTATTCAATATAAACAATAATTTATAGTCTGGACCATCAATCAGCATAGCATTGACTACTCCTAGCATGGCAATTAAATACCCACCTATATTATCAAACTTTCATGTCTTTGTAACAATCTAGCTTTGGTTAATTTGCTCCAAACGATTAAAGAATATTTTAATTCTAAGCGAGCTGCTTTCAGTTGATTGCGGTATTCTTTAATTTTTCCATATTTTTCTAAAGCTTCAATACGGGCTGCGACTTGTAAGATTTGATCTCTTAATGGCACGAGATATTCATGGACATAGGCCAACAAAGCATCAGAGCTTTGTTTAAATTTGGTCAATAAGGCTTGTTCGTCCGTTTTTAAACGGTAACGCGTTAAACGGGCGACACTGATTTTTTGCAGATCATGAGCCAAACCTAACCGTGACAATAACCAAATCAGCCATTTGGTCGGGTCATAATGGTAAAAACGAATACCATTTCGATAATCTAAAGGAAACTGATGGTGAAAATTATGAAAACCTTCTCCATAAGTAAACAGAGCCGTAAACCAATTGTCTCTTCCGGTTTGCTGATACGAGTATTGCCGTTTGCCGAAAAGATGGCATACTGAATTAATGCAAAAGGTAAAGTGATGATTGATCACCGTTCGCAAAACTCCGGCAAAAATTAAACCTCCCAGCCAATCTCCCCATGCTCCAGCAATGAGCATGGGCACAATGAAACCAAACAAACAGGATAGCCACCCAAAATGCTTATGTTGCCAATGAACCCAACGATCCACTGCTAAATCGTTGACATTGCCGTAATCTCTTTGATCACCATCCAGTACCATTAACCAGCCAATATGAGCGTACCAAAACCCTTTTCTAATATTGTAAGGGTCTTTTTCGGTTTCAGAATAACGATGATGATTGCGGTGATCGGTACACCATTCTAAAGCACTACCTTGAAAAGCGGCGGCGCCAAAAATAAGAAAGAATAGCTTCACCCACTTATTAGCTTGGTAAGTTTCATGAGCAAAGAGCCGATGATAACCTGCCGTGATCGCTAAACCGGTTGCCAGCAACCAAATAAAAGCTAAAAGCAAAGTTTGCCAGTGCAAATCGCCCCGTAAGCTTATCATCACCGCGCCTGAGATTCCGACCACCGGTGTTAACATTAAAAACAAAGTAATTGGCCAATTAATTTTTTTTCCCCGCATTTTTATGCTCCAGCAAAGGTTATTGGCCAGTAGGCGGAGCAGATAAATTAACTGCCGGCGGGGCTTCGGTCGCATCCACGCGCTTTTCACCATAATTGGGCAATAAATCAGTTAATGGTTTTTCATTATTGGTCCCGGAGCTGGAGGCAGGAGCAACATTTTGGGTACTCCCTGCTGCTCCTGTGGCTGGAGCTGCTGAAGGCGGCACGTTAGTGGTGGTGTTTTGCACCGCTGCCGGGGTTTTATTAGCAGGCGCGGTGCGTGTCCCTGACAAAGTTTTCAATGCTTGCTGGGCGACAGGCTGTCCTTGCGCAGCGGCTCTTCTAATCCATAACAACCCAGTCTGACGATCTTGGGTAGTGCCGATACCACGGTAATATAAATATCCTAAAGCGTATTGAGCATCCGGATTACCTTCGCGCGCAGCTTCCTCAATTCGAGTAAAAGAACAGTGATATTTTTGTAAAAAAGGATTACTGGAGCAAACCGGCGATGAAGCAAATGATGAAGCAGGAGCAGCAACAGGATTGGCCTCACTAATCGGCGCCGGTGCTCGATTGGAAGAGCATCCGGGTAATCCAATCAATAAAAGCAGTGCAGAACAACCGCCCAGCAATTTGAAGATAGGGTTAATTTTCATTTTCATCCTCAATGTTAAAAGTTATTGAAACAAACGAATAATATCGTTGACCGTCCCTTGTAAAACCAAAAGAATAATCACGATAATCCCCAATTTTAATAGAAGATTCTGATATTTTTCAGAAATGGGTCTGCCAATTAGACCTTCTATTAATTGAAACAAAAAATGCCCCCCATCCAAACCTGGGATGGGCAATATATTAATAAAAGCCAAAGTCACACTGATGAAACCTATAAAATTTAAATAAACTTTTAATCCGGCTTCTGAAGCGGCGCCTGCAGAACGGAATATGGTAATAGGACCACCTAATGTTTGCATTGAAATTTTACCACTGAACATTTTCGCAAGCACTATGCAATTGAATTTAGTCAATTCCCACGATTGTTGCAAGGCCGGCGCCCACGCTGTGATCAAAGAGTAATGGGTAGAATCAATCATTTGAGCAGGCCAAGGAGGAATTTTCACAATCACACCTAAGTAGCCGGCCCGTTGCCGATTGATGGTTTGACTATCCAGCTGCACATTGACCAGCTTGGTTTGATTGTTTCTGGATATGGTCAAGGCGGATTCTTGATTAGGATGTTGTTTGATAAAATCGGCAACGGTTTGCCAATCAGAAACTGGGTGATCATCTACTTTCACAATTTGATCACCTGGCTGCAATCCACTGCGCTGGGCTGGTGAATGAGCCATTATTTTATCCACTATCGCCGGAATCGCCGGCTGGTAAGGAGTAATGCCTAAACTATCTAACGGATCAGGCTGGCTGCCGGAAATTCTCCACTGCTTAAGTGATATCTGATGCTGTTCAGCAACTCCATTTTTCTCAGTGGTAATGTAAACCGGTTGAACCCAGCCAATTCGTTCAATGAAGGTAACCATCACTTGTTGCCATTGCCTTACTTTACGGCCATCAATCGCTACTATAGTGTCGCCGGGTTTGATCCCTGCTTGTTCGGCCACAGACTGGGCCCTTACCTGCCCTACTACCGGTTTTATATAAGTAACACCCATGGAAAAAATGATCCAAAAAGCAACCACCGCCAGCAAAAAGTTAGTAACCGGCCCAGCCAACACAATAGCCATTCGAATATATAACGGTTGACGATTATAAGCGCGTTGCGAATCTGTTTGGGATACATGGAATTCGCGGTCATCCAGCATTTTGACATAGCCGCCAAGAGGGAGTATTGCTAACACATATTCCGTGCCGCCACGGCTCACATGAGTATACAGGCTCTTACCAAAGCCAATGGAAAAACGTAAAATTTTAACACCGCACATTTTGGCGACTAGGAAATGTCCGAACTCATGGATGACTATGACCAGAAATACCGCCAAAATAGCGCCGATAATCGCTAATGCTATAGCCATAAGTGCAAAACTACTTAGGAAAACTAGGGGTTACACTTTATATGGACCATGGATGAATTGCAACATATTAATAGCAGCAGCTCCCGCTGAAGCGAGAGCTGCTTCCTGGTTTGGATACTGAGCTCCGGCAAAGCCGGAACTCAGTAATCAAGGGAAAGGTCGCTACCGCTCTCCTCTCCCTTGCGATCCCTCATCGGGATAGGTTTTTCAATATTTCATGAGCTTATAGGTAATTTTTGCTTCAGCGGGAACTGCTGTATTAGTAGATACTGCAACTACCATCTTCTTTAAACATTAGATTGGAAGCCTCGATTTTAATGTAACCGCCTACTAACATTAAATTGGCGATTGAACTGGAACATTTCTGTACTTTTCGCCCATTTATAATACTAATATCAATCCAAAAGCGATAAGAAGCCTGATGAAGTAAACAAGTAACCACGTCATCCGGTATCCTAGAAGAAAATCGAACCGGTGTCGAATTTGCATTAATTATTATTATCCCGCTATCTACACTTTTAGAAGTACATTTTGGTTGCGAAACTGTGTTCAGGTAGTAAGTAATAGTTCCTTGAACTTGAATAACGCGCCCTTGATAGTTGGTAAAATTAAAATTTGCCGAAGGTTCCACTGCGCCGGCAAAGCCATACATAGCTAGTAAGCCCAGTCCGTAATATTTTATTTTCATAAATTAAATATAGTTCATCCCGGCGCTTGTATATTATTTCGCCTTAAGTTAAAATCGGGAAATTATGAAACAGCCGCGTGCATTAATATCTTTATCGTTAAGTGAGCTTTGGGAGCGTTTTGGGCTTTATATTGTTCAAGGTCTGCTGATCTTTTATATGACCAAGGTGCTGACTTTTAGCGACGGTCAGTCCTACCTTATCATGGGCCAATTTACAGCTTTGGTCTATATCTCTCCTATTATCGGAGGCTTGTGCGCAGATCGGCTACTGGGTTTCCGTCAAACCATTCTAATCGGGGCTGTTTTGTTGTTAGCAGGTTACGCCTTACTGGCATTCCCTATTGCTAATAAAGAGAACGCCCTATTTTTAGGGCTGGCCATTATCATATTGGGCACTGGTTGCTTAAAACCGAATATTTCCAGCTTCTTGGGTCAATTTTACCAGGCTGATGATCCACGTCGAGATGCTGGTTTTACCATCTATTACATGATTTTTAATTTCGGCATCATGCTAGCTACGTTGAGTTCGGGTTATATTGAAAGAAATTTCGGTTGGCATGCCTGTTTCGCCGCAGCTAGCTGCGGCCTTGTTTTAAGTATCTGCTTTTTCAGAGCGGGCTACCGTCACTATGGTAATCAAGGATTACCTTTGCGTTCAACCACTATCAAACAAAGAGCCGCTTTTGCAGCTATTATTGTTATCGGCACCGCAGCATGTTACGCATTTTTAAAAATTTCTAACTTTGGCAATACCGTGCTGGTCACTTTTGGTCTGATCATGTTATTGCTGTTGATTACCAACACTTTTAAGTTAGAAAAATTAGAACAATACAAGATGTTGAGTTTATTGATTTTGATCGTCATTTCTATTGCTTTTTGGGCGATCTTTTTTCAAATATTTTTGGTGGCCAACGTTTTTATAGATCGAAATGTCGATCGAGTGGTTTTTGGCCACACCATCCCTCCCATGGCTTTTATTTCCTTAGAACCCTTATTTCTTTTTATTTTAAGCCCGCTACTAGCTTTCGGCTGGCGTAAATTGCATGAAAAAAATTGGAACATTTCCAGAAGTCTACAATTTACCATCGGATTAATTGTGATTGCCGTTGCATTACAAGTATTAGTTTGGGCGATTCATCTTTCAACCAACTATGGTCTGATTAGTCCTTATTGGATAGTACTGTCTTACTTGTTGATTACTATTGCCGAATTGATGCTTTCGCCAATAGGGCTCTCTATGGTCACTCAACTAGCTCCTCCAAAGTTAGTCGGGATCATGATGGGAGTATGGTTTTTAGGGTTAGGTTATGGCGGCCTATTAGCAGGGTACCTTGGAAAACAAGCCAGCATCCCTAAAGATATGATCAATAATATTGCTTACACTAATCCTATTTATGCACATGCTTTTCAAAACTATGCTTGGTTGGGCTTTGGAGCAGCCGGGTTAACATTGATATTGTCACCTTTTCTTAATAAATTGATTAATAGAAAAAAAAGCTGTTCAATAAAGTCTGATTGCTACCAAAATTGACCTAAACCTTTAATCATAGAGGGAACCAATGAAAAATGAGAATAATGCTGCCTATATTATTTCTGGAATTAGTTCATTTCTCTCTGAGAATAAAGAATTAGAAGAGAACCTGAGTAATGAATTACAAAATGTTTTAACAAATTTACAAACTCTAGCTTCTTTACCCAGTAATATTTTTCATGAAGCTATCCAACAAGAAATTATTCCTCACCTTTTCACAACTTTTCAACATAATCCATCAATCAACGAAATCATTTACCTACTCACACAAAAACCTAACTCTTTTGATGCTATAGAATATTTAAGAAACATCCAAGCACTCATTCCAGACCTGCCACCGCAATTGAGCAAGCTACTGGAAGAAGTTTCAGAACGAGTATCCGCTTTGATCAAGGGGCAAATTCAACAGCCGGAGTTAGTGCTTTATATAAACGAATTTCTAAAAAAATTAAGTGTAGATTTTGGTAAAGTTGAGTCTGAGACCATAGAAAAAATTCGAAAAACTCTTAAAAAAATTCCTAGTTTACAGGAGCTGCCTTTCCAAGAAATTAAATTAACTAAAAAAAGAAAAGTATCTACTATTGTAGAGCGTAAAATTGAAAGAACCAAAAAAACCAAAGCCACGAAACTCCTCAACATTTCTCAACCGGTTTACGAGGTAATTGATAAAATCTTGGAGAGTAAGGAATTAAAAATATCTTCATCGGTCAGAACAATATTAGAAACATTTAAATCAAGCTTAGCCTGTTCAGAAAAATTCAAAGAATGGGTAGGCCACTATTCTAACGTATTAGAAAATCTTCATGATAACTATTTAAAATTTCCAGAAGAAGATCATAAAAAAATAATTATACAATTATGTTCGCTGGTAGATTCTAGTCATGCTTTTATGGATTTTTCTAATTTCGCTTTCGAGCCTCGCTCCTTATATAAATCTATAAATCAAACTTTTCTTAAATTGATCATCCAAATTCAAACACCACTGCAACTTGAAATAGCCATTCAATTTAAAAATTTTTTAGATGTGTGTCATAATTTTTTGTATAAAGCAAGAGGTACTTGTTGGCAGTTATTATCTGAAGATAAAAACAACATTCCGATTCATCTTAATAATTTTAAAAAGCAAGCTAATGAATTAATGCAAATCCTTATACTATTAGATATATTTTACGAAAAACGCTACAATAACACAAAAAATGTTCATCTCATTATTCTAACCACTGTACTAGAGTGGGAAACTCAAAAAATTGTTGAACTTTTAAAAGCTGTTATTAATGATGAGCCAGCAAAAATAAATTTTTTAAAAGCCAACCTAACTTGTGCCTTGAGTGATTCCTTAAATTTAGGCAGCCATAGTTCCAGTAGTTCTTCTAGTTCTAGTAGTTCCTCACGCTCTAGTAATAATATTTCCAGCAGTGAGGATCAAACCATTCGGCTATTATATTACAACCGTTCTTTACCTAGGACAGAAAAATTATCAGTTCCGGTTTTTTCTAAATATTTTGGACAAGAAAATTACAATCAGCTATGGGATGAATTAAACTATTTTTTTTATATTGGGGTTCATATAGTAAATTTTTCTGGTAGCACTGAAGAAATAGCAAGACATTTTAATCAAGAAATTGACGATATTTTCCTAAAAATTAAAAAATTATTAACCGATACTACAGAAGCAAAATCACCTGGTAGAATATCAGAAGGAGCAAGTATTTTAGAGATGATCGGTTGGTTTTTAATTATTTTCAATGGCTATTTTAATAGAATGGGATTTGGAAACAAAGATTTAGAAAATCTCATCATTAAAATTAGATCTACTTTGAAAAATTTACAAGACCTTCAACCAAAAGTCGAATTAAATTTAGAAGAAGAGCAGCTAGCAGAGCAAGAGCAGGTAGAAGAAGAAGCCGAAATTCTGTATTTTCAAGGGATAATTACCCAATTTCTAGAAATTAAAGATAGAGCTCCGGTAGTAGAATTTATTAAAACCTCTTTTAAGTTGAAATTAGACATAACTGATCAATTCTTAGAGTATTTTACAGATGCCATTAAATCTATTGTTGAAAGCTATAACCATAACAAAAAATTAAATGCTGATATAATTAATCTATTAGATTCACTTTGTGAAGATGTCAAAGAATTATATGAAGTTTACAGTCACCGAGTAACAGAATTCAACTCTAGTTTAATAGTCAGTGTTCGATCGTACCTGCAAACATTTAAAATAACTTTTAGCGATTCCTTAAGTCAAAATAGCTTTACCCTACTGGGTTCGTCAAGCTCCTCTTGCTCCTCTTCAAGTTCTCGCCCAAATTCTTCGGCTTCTTCCAGCAGCTCTTTTACATTCTCTTCTGATTAAACTTCTTGCAGTAAGCACACTCTGCCTGATAAATATTTTTCGTAGAAAAACCGATCCAGATGAGGGATCGCAAGGGATAGAAGAGCGCTAGCGACCTTTCCCTTGACTGCTGAGTTCCGGCTTTGCCGGGACTCAGTATCCAAACCAGGAACCAGCTTCCAGTTCAGCGGGGGCTGCTGTGAATAGTTACAATCGCTGGAGAATTGTTTTCTGCTGCGATACAATAGTCCGTCAATTTATTCAGGAGTCTCTATGATCACACAAGCAACTTATATTTGGATAGACGGAAGTCAACCTTCTCAAACTTTGCGCTCTAAAGTTAAAATGCTAGCTCATCCAAAGGGAGAGATATCAATAACAGATTTTCCCGAATGGGGATTTGATGGGTCTTCTACTTACCAAGCAATCGGAAGAGATTCGGATTTATTGCTGAACCCAGCATGCTTCGTAAGAGACCCACTTTTGGGAGGAGATAATTATCTAGTGCTATGCGAAGTGATGAATCCTGACAACACTCCTCACGCAAGCAATCAAAGAGCCAAACTTAGAGACGTCATGGAGAAATATGGCAAAGCCCACGACCCTTGGATTGGTTTCGAACAAGAATACACTCTGTTCAAAGGGCAACAGCCGCTAGGCTGGCCGGATCGAGGCTATCCCGCGCCGCAAGGCCCATTTTATTGTGGCGTCGGCGCCGACGAAGTTTTCGGCCGGCATTTAGTAGAGGAACACGCAGCCGCTTGTATTGAAGCAGGCATCATGATTCATGGCACCAACGCTGAAGTTATGCCGGGACAATGGGAGTTTCAAATTGGTTACCGTGGTATCAGCTCTGAAACCGCTGATCCATTAACAGTCTGCGACCATCTTTGGCTAGCCCGCTGGTTGTTGTACCGCATTGGTGAAGATTATGACATTAACGCCCGTTTGCATCCGAAACCGGTCAAAGGAGACTGGAATGGAGCCGGCAAACATACCAATTTCTCTACAAAAGGCACTCGAGACCCCAAAAACGGTATGGCGGCTATCCATAAAGCGATCAAAGCACTAGAAAAAAATCATAATAAACATATCAAAGTTTATGGAGCCGATTTAGAGCTGCGTTTAACTGGAAAACACGAAACTGCTCCTATTGATAAGTTCTCTTCAGGCGTCGCTGATCGCGGATCCTCTGTGCGAATCCCTCGTTCTGTGGCCAATCAAGGGTATGGTTATTTTGAAGATCGCCGGCCTGGCGCTAACGCCAATCCTTACGAAGTCGCCGCCATGTTAATTGAAACGGTTTGTACTGACTAATTCCTAAATCCCGCGACTCAAGCCGCGGGAACGGATGGCTAATACTTTAACATCCTGGTCCGCCTAAGTAAGGAGATGGAATCCAATATAGTTCACCTGCTAAACCGTCTTGTTGACCATTGTCTGTATTTTTACATATTTCACCAACAAGCTCGTTACCTATTCTCGGCGTTCCATCACCTCTCCTTGGATCATTATACGTTGCAAAGAAGGTCATCCATCGTGAGGGCTCACCACAGGGTATATCTGCTATGAATGCACTTCCAGTACCTCCATTTCCAGTCCAGGTAATTTTAGGTTCATCTGGATATTTACAAACCGGAGGCCAAAAGGCGTTAACATTTCTAGTAACCAGTGCAGCTACGATCAAACAAAAATTTCCTAATAATTTCATAATTTTCCCCCCTAATTAACTATTTAAATTAAAACTATTTTATAAAATATAATTACCCTTTGTAAATCCTCTACGAAAGCGACTCTTTTTCTTTAATCTTTCAAAGCCCATATCAACCGGTAGATCCAGCAAAAAAGTGACATCGGGTTTCAAGTCGCCGCAGAACCTGACGAATATCTTCTGAAGTTTCTGTTCCCCTAGCTCACAGTTAACAACAAAGCCGATGTGCAATTGGACCAAGCTAAAAAAATATTTTTCCGTTGTGCGAACCGGCAAGATTATCGCAGCCTTAATGACCATGCGGTTCAAAACCGACAAGGCGATGCAGAATTTGACCACTCTCGTTTTTAGTGGCTACAGCAAAACCGCGTCCATCATTAAACATACCATATAGCCTGAGTTTTGCGGATACCTGTTCTTTCTTGCCGGTAATTAAATTGGTGCATTGTGTTGCCGTGGTGAATATCCAACATTGTTTATTGGAACTAATTGGTGTCGATAGCGCCACTCTTTCAAGTCGATCACGGAAATTAGCTGGATAACCAGCTGGCATATGTTTTTCTTCAAGTTCACACATGACATAATGACGACCTTGAGATAATTCTGCAGGTCTCATCGGTTGTATGGGACATTCCAGATCAGAAGGGTCATAACTATATTGTCCCCACCAGATTTTTTCATCTTTGATCGATGTAGCAGAAGACTTGACCTCAGCTTTTATTTCTGGATCATTTTTTTTAGTATTTTTACCTACATTCTTTACGCGCCGACCCGAATAAGTTTTTTCCCACGAAGAAAAAGCAGAAGTAGTATCGTTATTTTGATTAATGTGTGAGGGAACAAATTTATATTCATTTAAGCTAGCTTTAACTTGATCAATTTGCTTGGATTTCACAGGAATATGTCCAGTGATGGTGGCCGGCGACGTGTCAGTGGAGACGATGTTATTTGTCTCCAATATTTTGAAAAAAAGAGTAAAATCAGTACTCTTCCACGCTAAAGCTGGCAATTGAAAACAAGCGCTTGGCAGATCAGCTCGGTCTTGGAAAGGTAATTCAAGTAAAGATTTAGTGGTCGAAACCATTTTTACAATTTCCAAAATTTGCATTTTTAGTTTACGAATATTATGCAATCGTGCTATCGCCAAGGAGAAATTTTTACTGGCACACTTTAGATTTTCAACACCAAGCGGTTGATCAGCAGATACGAAAACTCGGTGATTGTTAGAATGATAAGTTTCAATACCATTTTTTTGCAAGTAATATTCTAATACTCGTGCAATTGCTTTGCCGGAGAGGTGGTTTTGCCTTTCTAGGCTAACTTGGAAATAACTCCCTACTAATTCCCAAACTTTTCCCAGACATTGAGTTACCTTATCCAAAGCTAGCCTAGAAGAGGAGAGATATTGATTCCTATTTCTAACTTTCCTCCAAGCATGCCAATCCTGGTAGCCGTCTTTTAGTGCAGTTGAAATGGCGCCGATAGTAAAGTATGTTGTTCTAGTTGTGGATGTCAATGGATTGAAGATCAAATTATATATAGCATAAATAGTATAAATTACTGCAAATAAAAGCAAATAACGGGCAATACTTTTGTTAAAAGCAGCACCTTGTTTTAATTTTACTAACCTTTGGCTTTGTTGTTTTATTTCTTCTGCTGCATCTTGAGCATTTTTTTTAAGCTGAAGATATGGCGTTAAAGGTTTATGGGCTAGCATCAATCTGCCGGGACGTAGCCATAATAGCAAAGGATCTAGTAAAAACATTTGCCCAGCGGTGCTGATACCGATTTTAGTTAAAGAAAATATCAACGATGTTAGATACACATTAACCACTAATTTTATCCAAGCAATTGGAGGAGATAACAAAGGCTCCAATACCTTTTTAATAACAGTATCATAAGTTTGCATCATCTCTTTTAGGCTAGTAGTTGTAGGATCGAGTTGTTGAATTTTTTCGACAAGATAACTCATTTGGTAAATTTTAATTAGAAAAGGGTGAACACTTTTAACTACAGTACTCATTGACTGAATTGTATTTGTTTTTATTTGGAGAAAATCTTTAGGATTTCCAATATTGTCTAATAAGTCATAACACGCATCCATTGAGATCTTTTTTTGAGAGGCCGAGTCGCAATGAGATCTGAATATCGTTTTTACAGCTTTTATTATATTTTTTACTTCATCTGCTATTTTGTTTGCTTGAACTGACCGTTCTTGAAAAGAGCTATCTATATAATCAGAGGAAAGTTGCTGAAGAGATATGAAAAATTTTTCGATTATAGGTAAAGACCAAGCATTATTTGTTAAAAAGAAGCGTTCTAATAATGAAGGGAAAATCAAAACACTCAATATAGTGCTGAAAGGATGGTTAAGGAACCGGTATGTATTAATAATTTCTTTATATAGCTGATCGAGTTTGGCCAATTGTTCAGGAGTGGCTCTATCAAAGTTATAATCTTCTTTTTTATCTTCTATATTTTTAATATCATATTTACCCATAAATTATTCTACTATAAACAACTTTGTTAATAAAGCAATAAAGATTTTAATCAGCAGCTCCCGCTGAAGCGTGAGCTGCTTCCTGGTTTGGATACTGAGCTCCGGCAAAGCCGGAACTCAGTAATCAAGGGAAAGGTCGCTACCGCTCTCCTCTCCCTTGCGAACCCTCATCGGGATAGGTTTTTCAATATTTCATGAGTTTATAGCTAATTTTTGCTTCAGCGGGAACTGCTGGATTCTAATTGCTTAGCATTTTAGGAGGACACTGCCTGCTGAAAATAAATCAGCAAACTTTCAACCAGAAGTTGATTATTTAAATGAATTTGGGCATTGAGTAGCCATTGACGAGCAGATATTAATTTAGTTAAAAGCTCCAACAAACTATAAAAGTTGCAATGCTGAGATATTTTTTGCAGATCAGGTAAACAATCTTGATTCACTAGCCAAGTTTTGTCAGCTTGTAATTTTAACCGTAATAGATCTGTCAATAGCGAAATAAATGCTTCAGTCCATTTCAAAAGGTCTTGTTTTAAAAAACCAGCTACCGGAGTCAGTAACGATGCAGTTCCTTGAGCAACGCCCAAAAGATGTTGTAATAATTGATTGCGTAAATCTAAATAACGACTGTTGACTAAAGCTAATGCTTGCAAAGGCGCATACTCTGAGATTTTTAATAACAAATGAGCATCGAGTTGAGCAGATTCTTTTAGTTGCTCGCTCAACCATAGCGCCGATTCAGCATCGGCCAGAAAATTTAACCTCTGGCAACGGCTGAGAATAGTCGCCGGCAGAATTCCAGGCTGATGACTGATCAGGAAAAAGATCACTTTCCCGGAAGGTTCCTCTAGACTTTTTAATAACGCATTGGCCGCCGCCTTATTTAAGGCTTCTGCCGGAGCAATGATCACGATTTTATAGCCGGTACGTTGTGCAGTTTTGGAAATAAAATCGACCATCGCTCTTACCTGGTCAATTTTGATATTTTTCCCTGACTCTTCTGGAGTAATTCTTAACAGATCAGGATGATTATTCGCTGCCCATAAGTGGCATCCAGAACAATTTCCGCAAGCGTACTGATCTGGCTGTTTGCATAACAAAAACTGGGCAAATTTCTCTGCAAAAGAATATTTACCTAAACCGGGTGAACCACAAAGCAAAAAGGCATGGCCTAAACGTTGTTGGCGAAATTGTGATACTAATTGTCGCCACTGGCCTACTTGCCAAGGGAAACATTGTAGGTGTTCGACGGAAACATTCTGAGTATGCATATTTAAGTATACTTTAACTTCAGGTTATTAACTTGTTAAGTTCTTTCAGTAGCTGTTGCTGTACTTCCGCTAATGGCCTATCAGCTTGAACCAGACGAAAACGGTTCGGTTCATTTTTAGCTAATGTTAAGTACCCTTGACGAACCCGCTCGAAAAAGCCTAGGTCTTCACTCTCGATTCGATCTTTATTGCGCCTTTTTTTTAGTCTTTCAAAACCAATATCAACCGGTGCATCCAGCAAAAAAGTGATATCTGGTTTCAAATCGCCATGGACCCATTGCGCTAAAGAAGCAATTTTTTCTAAAGCCATGCCTCTGCCATAACCCTGGTAGGCGTAACTAGCGTCAGTAAATCGATCTGAAATCACCCATTTACCGGTTTGTAATGCAGGTTTAACTACTTGGCTGACATTCTGGGAACGGCAGGCAAACATCAATAATAATTCTGTTTCTAAACTCATCAGCTCAGGATGATGTTGCAGCAGAACCTGGCGGATATCTTCTGAAATTTCTGTCCCGCCAGGCTCACGATTGACCACGAAATCGATATTTAAATTAGCCAAATAAGCCATGACCCATTTAATAGCCGTGCTCTTGCCAACGCCTTCTATGCCTTCAAAGGAAATAAAATAAGCTTTCATCAGCAATTCCCGCTTTGCGACAGTTTATTACCATATTCTTCCATACTAACCTAATACAATCCGGTCGCGCGTGCAATGAATAACGTGAACTCAAACCATTTTTGTTGTGTGGCTTCTGATTTCTTAAATTGACGATATTTTTGAACAGCCTGCAAATGCTCTGTATAGGTAGCTGAAAACCGGTGACTACCATCACCACGAGCCACATAATAGAGCGCATCCCCTGAAGCGGGGTGAAAGGCAGCATAAATGGAGGCAGCGCTTGGCATATTGATCGGGGTGGGCGGCAATCCCGAATGTAAATAAGTATTGTAAGGATTATCATTACGTAAATCTTCTAAAGTGATCACTGACCCATAAGGCTTGCCCACCCCATAAATAACAGTTGGGTCAACCTGCAAATTCATTTTCATTTGTAAACGGCGTAAAATTACACCCGCTATGATCGGTCGTTCTGCAGGAACAACAGCTTCGCTTTCTACTAACGAGGCGACAATCAGCGCTTCTTGAGGCGATTGGTAAGGAAGATCATTTTGACGCTGTGACCAATTCTGATTCAATACTGTGGACATACGGTTATAAGCTCGTTGCAGAATCAAGGTATCTTTATTACCCCAGGTATAAACATAAGTGTCGGGAAAAAAGTGTCCTTCCGGAGATTCTCCAGGGTGACCAATAGCAGTCATTAATTCTTGATCGGTTTGTTTGATGGCCACGTGCCGTAAGGCAGCGTTTTTAGCGAGTATTTCTCGTATCTGCCTCATAGTAGTACCTTCTACTAAGGTTAATTTTCGCATGACCACTTTGCCTGCAACCATATTACGTAGCAATTGTTCAGGGGTTGTTTTCGGACCGATAGCGTATTCCCCCATTCTTAATCGATTCGCGACACTGAGCCGATGCGCTAGAAAAACCAAAAATTTGGGATCAGCAAGTAATCCCCGGTCATGAAGATTGTTGGCAAGTTGTTTGACGCTCATGTCAGGAGTAAGGATTATCGTGGTATTTTCTTTAGTGTTAAAAGGCATTTTAGCGAAATTTTGCCATTGCCAAACTTGCCAAAGCGCCACGATTAAAACCAATATCGAAATAAAAAGTAACGACAGTTTCCAAAAATGATGAAAATAGATTCGCAAACATTTGACTAAGAAACGGTAGCAACGGATTCCCAAAAAAATCAAATACAAAAAAATAAGCGAAAAACGCTTGTTAAGCATTTTAGTCATTCCTGTCGAACCGCATAGGCGTTAATTTAAGCATTTTCATTGCATGCACTGCCGATATTTTTAAATTGCCAAGGATTCGCGGGTAATCGCCTTGGGGTTCTTGTCAGACTACATCTGCCACCCCCGCCACAGGCTCACGCCTTGACAATTTTTAAAAATAACGGCTTGCAAATGCGCTAATTATGATTTTATTAAAAGAACCGTCTGAAAACTAAGGTGCCGTTTGTGCCGCCAAAACCAAAAGAATTGGATAACACTACATCCACTTTACGGCGCTGGGCGGTATGAGGCACAAAGTTTAAATCACACCCTTCATCTGGATTATCTAAATTAATGGTTGGCGGCGCCACTTGATCACAAATAGACAAGACAGAAAAAATCGCTTCAACTGCTCCTGCCCCGCCCAGTAAGTGACCGGTAATCGATTTGGTGGAACTGACTGCTAATTGATAGGCGTGGTCACCGAAAACCTTTTTCACCGCTAAAGCTTCTATAGCATCAGCCATAGTCGATGTAGCGTGTGCATTAATATAATCAACCTGATCGTGATTAATTTGAGCATCCGCTAAAGCATTATTCATGGACAAAACAAAACCAGCTCCATCCGGGCAAGGCGCAGTCATGTGGTAAGCATCACCACTCATGCCAAACCCTGCTAACTCCGCATAAATTTTTGCTCCTCTTTGCTTAGCAAATTCCAATTCCTCCAGAATCAGCACCCCCGCGCCTTCTGCTAAAATAAATCCATCACGGTCTTTATCCCAAGGACGGCAAGCTGTTTCAGGATGGTCATTGCGGGTTGAAAGCGCTTTCAAAGCGTTAAATCCAGAAATACACAAATCAATGGTAGACATTTCCGCACCACCTGCGAGCATGACTTTAGCATCACCATGCATAATCATCCGGCCAGCTAAGCCTATATTGTGAGCACCGGTGGTGCATGCGGTCACTACAGCAAAATTAGGCCCCATCAAACCATGCTTCATGGAAATTAACCCGGGAGCCATGTTGGTTATACTACCCGGGATGAAAAAAGGAGAAACCTTTCTTGGACCAAATTTATTTAAGTCCAAACAATTTTCTTGGATACCCGGCAGTCCGCCAATTCCAGAACCAACAGCCACGCCTATATGAGCGCTTAATTCAGGAGTAATTTCCAAATGAGCATCTTGAATTGCTTGGCGGGCTGCTTCCGCAGCATATTGCACAAATAAATCGGTTCGGCGGATTTCCTTATCGGTTAAGCTTAAACTGGGATCAAAGTTTTTAACTTGCGCAGCAATTTTGGTAGCAAATGCCGAGGTATCAAAACTGGTTATTGCCCGTACGCCACTTTTTCCTTGTAATACTGTCTCCCACGCTGATGAAATGGTATTGCCTACTGGGCTAACAATACCTAGCCCAGTGACAACTACTCTTTTGAGTTTGCCAGACGCCATTAAGCCACTTTCTCTTTCTGTTTTTGTTTTTCAATGAAATCTATTGCTTGTTGAATAGTGGTAATTTTTTCAGCTTCTTCATCTTGAATTTCAATTCCGAATTCTTCCTCTAAAGCCATTACCAATTCGACCGTATCAAGAGAGTCAGCGCCTAAATCATCTACGAATGAAGAATCGTTTGAGATATCTTCTTTCTTTACCCCTAATTGCTCGACCACAATTTCTTTGACGCGCTCTGCTACAGTTGCTGCCATAAAAAAATCCTCAGTGTTAAGTTAAATAAAGTTAAGTTAAGGTTAAAACCGCATTATACCATATACATTCCGCCATTGACATGGATTGTCTGGCCGGTAATATAGGCTGCTTGATCTGATGCCAAAAATACCACAGTATCGGCGATATCTTCAACCTTTCCGCTGCGTTTCATGGGAATTTTTGCTGAAATCCACTCTTTCTGTTCTGGTGATAACTGGTTAGTCATATCGGTTTCAATAAAACCAGGCGCTACCGCATTCACAGTAATGCCGTAAGCAGCCATTTCTAAAGCCAAAGCTTTAGTGAAACCAATCATTCCGGCCTTAGCTGCACAGTAATTTACTTGGCCAGGGTTGCCCATTGCTCCCACTACCGAAGTAATATTGATAATCCTGCCCTGGCGCTGTTTAACCATGGATTTTAAACAGGTTTTACTCATGCGGAAAACGGCGGATAAATTGGTGTCCAGCACTTCATCCCATTGTTGTTCGCGCATTCTCAGGAGCAGATTATCTCGATGAATACCGGCATTATTAACTAAAATAGAGACTGAACCAAAATCACTTTGAATTTCGTTGAGCACAGCTTGTACTCTTTCAAAATCACGAACATCCAAAGTATACCCTTTACCATTGACCTGATTCTCTTTAAAAGATTCAGTAATTTTTGCAGCGCCTTCAGCTGTAGTGGCAGTACCGGCTACAATGACTCCTTGTTTTGATAATCCTTTGGCGATAGCATGACCAATGCCGCGGCTGGCCCCGGTCACTACAGCGATAACAGGTGAGGTTGGACTTATTTTAAACATGGATATTTCCTTTTTGTTATTCAACAAAGCATGGCTTTTGCAAAAAGCTCGTATTCGCTCGAAGAGTAAGTTGTCTGTTGTGAACTTATGCGTTTATTTAGGCCAGCGAGTACTTTTCCAGGACCACACTCCATTATCAATTGAACCCCAGATTTTTCGATAAATTGTATGGTTTCAACCCATCGAACCGGATGAGTTAATTGCTCGACCAAAGCATGACCAATCTCGTTTGGGCTGCTATGACTTTGTAAATCAACGTTCTGAATCACAGGTATTTTGGGTTTTGCTATTTTGATAGAATCGAGTTCTTGCTTGAATCGAGTCGCTGCAGGAAGCATCAGTAAACTATGTGAAGGCACAGACACTTGCAGACGCTTAGCTATTTTGGCGCCTTTGGATAAAGCAACACCAATTGCTCGATCAATGGCTGTAGCATGGCCTGCTATTACTGTTTGACCTAGGGAATTATAATTAGCCGGATTGAGTATTTCACCTTCTAATTTAGATTCATTGCATAACTCTATGATTTGAAAATCATTTAACCCAACAATTGCAGCCATCGCTCCCACTCCTTGTGAGACTGCCTCTTGCATATAACGTCCTCTTTTGGATACCAATTTTAAGGCGTCTTCAAAAGATAATGCCTCAGCCGCTACCAACGCGCTATATTCTCCTAGACTATGACCCGCTAAAAAATCTGGTGTAAATTGAGCATGGGATTGACAACGCCTCCAAAGTGCTACTGAAGCAGCTAATAGCGCCGGTTGGGTAAATTCAGTTTGGTTCAGTTTTTCCTCAGGTCCTTCTTGAATCAAGCGCCAAATATCCCAATTTAAGGCTTGATTAGCTTCAGCGAATGTTTGTTTTATTATTTTTTCTTCGGCTAAGGTGGATAACATTCCCACAGATTGCGAACCCTGCCCAGGAAATACTACAGCTATTTTTTTACTCATTAGCAATGCTCGCTTGGCGAGGATTGCTTCCTGGTTTTAATCGCTCATCAGGATAAAATTTTCTTCGAAAATTATCTTTTTTAATACAATTGATTATCATATCTTTTTTCTAATATTTGATTAGAGCAGAGCCCCACGCGAGGCCAGCTCCAAAAGCTTCTAACATTAATACGTCGCCCCGTTTGATTTTACCGGTCTGTAAGGCATGATCTAACGCCAAGGGCACTGAAGCCGCTGAAGTGTTACCGTGCTCAGCAACCGTTAAAATCACCCGGTCCATCGATAAATCCAAGCGCTTTGCAATGGCTTCAATAATCCTGGCGTTAGCTTGATGCGGGATCAGCCAGTTGACATCAGTTTTCTTTAGACCACTCTTAGCTAAGGTTTGCTCTACAATATTACCTAGCTGAGTGACCGCTATTTTAAAAACGGTATTTCCCTTCATATGGATGTTCGCCGGCTGAGAATTCCACAGCGGGCTTTTCGAGTACAGGGCTTCAACATAGCTGCCATCGGCATGAATATGGGTAGATAAAACGCCGGGGTCGGAAGATTGCTGTAGGATTATAGCCCCTGCTCCATCGCCAAATAACACACAAGTGCTACGATCATTCCAGTCTACAGTTTTAGTTAAGGCGTCAACGCCAATAATTAAAGCATTACCTATAGAATTAGTTTTAATAAATTGATCTACAACACTAATTCCATAAATAAAACCAGCGCAGGCCGCGTTTAAATCAAAAGCCGGACAATTATTTTTAATGCCCAATTGTTGCTGAACAATACAAGCGACACTCGGGAAAAGATAGTCACTGGTGGTTGTGCAAACTACCACCATATCTATGTTAGCTGCGGTGAGTTGACTGGCGGCCAAAGCACGATGAGCTGCTCCAACCGCCATTGAACTAACGGTTTCCTGGCTTACACCAATAACATGTCTTTCTCGGATGCCAACTCTCTGAAATATCCATTCATCGGTGGTATCAACGATTTTTTCCAATTCGGCATTCGTTAAAATGGTCTCAGGCAGGTAAGAACCCACGCCGATAATCTTGCTATATTTAATTTTTTAACCCTCGTTCAATTAAAATAGGAATATTATTTTCAATTTCTAGAATGGCTTCTTCGATAGCCGCAGAGAAACCTATAATACCAGCCCGACCGTGGCTTTTCACCACAATTCCTTTTAGCCCCAGTAAAATAGCGCCATTGCGCCGCTGCGGGTCCACTTTCTTCTTTAAACCTGCTAACACCGGCAGAGCAGGAAGAGCGGCCAAACGGGTCAAAAAATTTTGCTTAAACGCTTGTTTGGCATAATGAGCTATTAGATGTGCTACTCCTTCAGCCGCTTTTAATGTCACATTTCCGATAAATCCATCGCAAACCACCACATCCGCGACTCCTTCAAACAGGGTATTGCCTTCTACATATCCTATGTAATTGATTTGTTTATTTTGCAGTAGTAATTGAGAAGTTTGCTTGACTTGTTCGTTGCCTTTGATGGTTTCTTCACCAATGTTGAGTAAGCCAATCCGAGGATTAGGGATATTGTCTACTGCTTGAGCAAAAACTGATCCCATCATAGCGAATTGGCAAAGATGTTCGGCGCTGGAATCGACATTAGCGCCTAAATCCAAAATTCGCACCTGCTGACTTTCATGGAGGGTAGGGAAACGAGTAATGATCGCTGGACGATCAATTCCAGGCAGGGTTTTTAACACAAATCTTGAGGTGGCCATTAAAGCTCCGGTATTACCTGAACTGACACAGGCTTGAGCATTACCGGAATGAACCAAATTAATAGCCACTCTCATGGAAGAATCTTTTTTATTGCGCAAAGCGACGGTGGGCGATTCATCCATAGAAACTTCTTCTGAAGCATGGTGTATCGTCCATTGGGAAGCAAGGCCAGCGGAGGATTGCTCTAAGATAGGTGCAATGGCTTCTTGCCGGCCGACAAAAATGATATGCAAGTCAGGGTGTTTTTTTAGAACCTGCAATCCTGCTGGGACCACTACTTTAGGGCCATGATCACCGCCCATCGCATCTAAGGCAATGGTTTTTATCATGGAAGATTATTCTTCTTTTTCTTCGGTAACAGCTTTCACCTGAATGACTTGTTCACCTTTGTAATAACCATCGGGGGCAATATGATGGCGGCGGTGCTTTTCGCCGGTCATTGGATC
>JAFEDN010000486.1 GCA_018241585.1 Pseudomonadota bacterium
GCAAACCATCAAAGTTTCCGATGGTAACCACGCTTTCAGACAAGCGCCGGGTCAGATTTTTTTGCCCTCGGATCAGCTTCATCACTGCTCCTGAAATCTAAAATGACGCCAACGTATACCGCAGGCCCAGAGCCCAATAGCATATAAAGCTGTTCCAGATAAAATCAAACTCAGTAACCGCCAGATTTTTTGAAATAAATTCCAATGCAACCATTCTGAAAGAGGTTTATGACTTAATAGCAAGACCGCGGCCATCAGCAAACTTCCAACTAAAATAGCTAAAAACAGTTTTAACCACCCTACTTCCCATACCAAATATTTTTTTTTGCTTAAAAAACATAATAATATCACAGCATTGATCCAAGAAGCTATTGCTGAAGATAAGGCTAACCCGGCATGCGCTAAAGGTTTAATCAATAAAAAATTGCCCAATATATTTAAAATAATGGCCAGAAGCGTAAACAGAGCCGGTTTCCTCATCTCTTGATGGGCATAACAAGCAGCCGCCAGCACTTTGATCAGCATTAATGCCGGCAATCCTAGTGTAAAAGCCATTAAGCTTTTTTGGGACATTTTGACATCGTCAATACTGAACGCGCCATGATGTAATAAGGTGGTGATGATCGGGCCCGCTAAGAAAATTAATCCTAGAGTTGCAGGTATCGCTAAAACTAAAACTATTCGAACCGCCCAATCCATAATTTTACCAAAATTTTGTTTTAATCCCTGTTGATGGGTTAAAGCTAAGTGCGGCATAACTACCACAGACAAGCTTACCCCGATCATTCCTAGTGGAAAATACAGTAGCCGGTCGGAATAATATAACCAGGAAATACTGCCGGGAGGCAGAAATGAAGCAAAAAAATTATCTATGAGCAGGCTGATTTGACCTATAGATACACCCAAGATTGCCGGGGCCATCTGTTTTATCACCCTCTTTACTCCTGAATCTCGCCACCGCCAAGAAACAGCAGGCGTCAAACTCAGTGAACGTAAAGCCGGCCATTGCAATACTAATTGAATTAATCCGGAAAAAGTCACAGCCCAAGCTAATATCTGGATAGAAAATAGTGGCGACTGATGAAATCGGGTTATCAAAGCCGCAGAAATTAACATAATGTTGAGCAGAACCGGGGTAAAGGCCGTTAGCACAAAGCGATTATAAGCATTCAACACTGCTCCAGCTAATGCCACTAAGCTGATGGCTAATAAATAAGGAAAAGTGATCCGGATTAAATGAACGGCTAATTGATAGTTTTCAGTATGGTGAATAAAGCCTGGCGCTAATAGATACACCCAAAGAGGCGCTAATAATTCACCTACCAGCACTACGACTAACAACGCTGCTCCAACAGCACTGAACACGCCATTCACCAATGATTGTAGTTCTGGTTTGTTACGATGAGCACGATATTCTACTAAGATAGGGATAAAAGCTTGCGAAAAGGCCCCTTCTCCAAATAAACGCCTCATAAAATTAGGTATTTTAAAAGCAATCACAAAAGCGTCGAAAGCAGCGGTGGCTCCAAAAAATTGGGCAAAAATAATATCTCTTAAAAAGCCCAACAAACGCGAGACCAGGGTAATCGACATAATCAGTCCAGCAAGATAATCCAATCTGGTTTTTACCCTGGCTACGGGCAGTGAAGGTTGAGCAAGTGAACTAGTTTTTGAGTGGAGGCTAGTTGGCATAACCCTGACGACCTATCCCGATGAGCGATCGCAGGGAGAACAAAGCGCAACGGCCTTTTCCTTCATTCTCCGGAATAAATTCACGCACAGCGGCAATTTCTGTATTCTTGACAATTTCCGTCAGTTCAGGCATAGTGTTGCCTAAAGTTTTAGGCTAAATTTGAGGAGTATACCGTGGCTAATACCGCACAAGCAACCAAAAGAGCACATCAAAGCCAAGCTCGTGCAGAGCATAATGGGGCTCAACGTTCCCGTTTTCGCACTGCCGTTAAAAATTTAAGAAAAAACATCGAAAGTAAAAATCATCAAGAAATCGATGCCAAAGATTTTCAAGCCACCGTTTCAATTATAGATAAAAGCGTCACCAAAGGGCTGATTCATCCCAACAAAGCAGCTCGTTTAAAAAGCCGTTTGAATCGCAACCTTCGCAAAAAAGTAACCAAATAAAATTTGTTGTCATTGCGACCCTGACCCTAAGCAACGCCAAGGGAAAGGGAAAGCAAGCGTAACCATTCACGAGAATGGTAGTCGTTCACGGGGTAGATGGGAACGGCCACTATAGCTTCATATTTGACGAAAAATCGCCCGAAAAATGCTCACATACCTGAGTATGCTGCGCCTTTTCGGCCAATTTTTCGTCAAATCTGAAGCAATAGTGGCCGTTCTGCGTAGGCATATTCATTCTCGTGAACGGTTACCGAGAATGAATATGCCTACGCAGAATCTGCCCATGAATGATTACGAGTCGCAATCACGGGAAACAAATTATTTTGAAATTAGTCCCAGCAAGTAATTTTCCACTAAAGACCTGGCTAGATTCTCTGGGTCTTCTTCCAAAATTGAACTTACCTTTCCCGAAATAGAAAGCGTACAAATTCCATATAAGCCAGCCCCAAAAACCTTAGCAGCCAATGCTGCCTTCTCAGAAGAGCAGCCCAGTAACGGCATTAAAGCTTGCTCCACTAATTTAAATAGTGCATTAATTTTTTTCTGATACCATGCCGGCCGTATCTTATTATCTCCTTTATATTCAAATAATAAGCTCCATTCCGGCGCATGTTGCAAAGCAAAGTCAATATAAGCATGGGTTAATTGATAAATATCGGATTCTTTTTCCATAACTTTAAGCATTTCATCCATGGTCTGGCCATTAAGCTGCAAAACTAAGTCATCAAAATCCTCAAAAACATTATACAAAGTACCAACTGTATAACCAATATGACGCGCCACATTCCGAATTGAAAATTCTGCAATGCCTTGATTGCGGAGAATGGACATTCCTGCAGCCAAGGCCATGGCTTTAATTTGCTCTCGAGTATGATCTTTCCTTCTAGGCATTGGGTATTTCCTTCGCAAGTACTGCAAATTACCACCCGAAGCGGCAACTTTGATCAGTTCATTTTTGATGATTCTCTCCTTTACTTGAAAGAATCAAGCATTGATAACATCCTGCTCAAGATAAGACATTATTTTCCGGCAAAGCTCAGCAGTTCCCTCTCGTTCGGCTGCGGAAATGATAAAAAACGGCCCCGGCCAGGCTACCGCCTCAACTATCTGCTGACTTTTTTGTTCTATTTCTGATTCAGAAAATAAATCTGCTTTGTTAAGAACCAACCATCGGTTTTTGACAGAAAGCTCAAGGCTAAATTGAGCCAATTCATTTGCAACTGTTTGGATCGCTAAAACCGGGTCTTGATCGCCGGTTCCAGCTATATCTACTACCTGCAACAAAAGTTTGGTCCGGCTTAAATGCTTCAAAAACCGAATGCCTAAACCAATTCCTTCACTGGCCCCAGCAATTAATCCCGGGATATCAGCCACTACAAAACTTTGGAATTCACCGACGCTGACTACGCCTAAATGGGGATGGAGCGTGGTAAAGGGATAATCAGCTACCTTAGGAGTCGCATGAGAAATAGCTCGAATCAAACTCGATTTTCCAGAATTAGGCAAACCACATAAACCAACGTCAGCCAACAACTTGAGCTCCAAACGTAAATCACGTGCCTCACCTTCGGAACCCGGGGTGGTTTGTCTTGGTGCACGATTGGTGCTGCTTTTGAAGCGCGCGTTACCTAAACCATGAAATCCGCCTTGAGCTACACATAATTTTTGACCAGGCGTGGCTAAATCGCCAATCAGTTCTTGAGTTTGAGCATCATAAACGGTTGTACCCACTGGAACCGGGGTCAGTAAATCTTCCCCTTTTTTGCCGGTACATAGTTTACCGGAGCCATAGCTACCGTTTTCAGCTTTCAAAACCCGTTGATGCCGGAAGTCAATTAAGGTATTGATATGCGGGTCTGCCACTAAATACACACTACCGCCGTCACCCCCATCGCCGCCATCAGGCCCGCCTCGAGGCACAAATTTTTCTCTGCGGAAACTGAGGCAGCCGTTGCCGCCTTTGCCAGCTTCTACACGTATGGTGACTTCATCTACAAACTTCATGGGATGGACTAATAAGTATGGAAATTATGTGTCCACTAGAGATCGATTACGGAATAGGTCCGAAAACTATTCCTGAGTTTTTTCAATTGACACAAATTGATAATTTTGCGCGCCTTTGCGGGAAAAGATCACTTTACCTGTTATTAAAGCATACAAAGTATGATCACGACCCATACCTACACCTGCACCCGCATGATATTGAGTACCACGTTGACGGATGATGATATTTCCAGGAAGAACAATTTCACCACCAAATCGCTTGACGCCTAATCGTTTTGAGTGAGAATCTCGACCGTTTCGGGTGCTGCCACCTGCTTTTTTATGAGCCATTTGTTATCCCCTTATTTTTTGAGATCAATACCAGTAACTTTGATCGCTGTAAAATGCTGACGATGCCCTTGGTGTTTTAAATGATGTTTACGTCTTTTTAGCTTGATGATTTTTATTTTTGGGCCTCGGCCATGTTTAACCACTTCGCCAGTTACCACAGTATCCGCTAACAATGGAGCGCCGGTATGGTATCGATCACCGTCATTAACCATCAATACTTCTTCAAACTTAACCACGTCACCAGCTTCGGCCGATATTTTCTCTAATTTTAAGACTTGACCCGGTGTTACCCGGTATTGTTTGCCGCCATTGCGGATCACTGCGTACATGAAACAACCCTCTATTTCTAAAAAGAATCGTAATTTTATACTAACTAATGCCGTTAGGCAAGCCGCGACTGTCCGCAGAACAAAGCGGAAGAAAAATCTTCTTTTTCTATATAACCATAATCGAGGGTTTCCGACACACCTAATGAATCCGTAAGGAAACTACCAACAGAATTTCCTGAATCTCGTAGACGTTCGGCAGCCTTTCTCAAAGTGGATAGAGAGAAATCTTTAGAATTACAAATTTCTTTTAAATAGGAGGCTATTCGGTGTAACCCTATTTCTCTTCGGATACCTTGGAAAAAACCACATGCGGCCACCCACTTTCGTGAATCAATACCATTATGGAGATAGAGCAGTAAATCAATGAGTATCAAGTATCGAGAATAAATTATTTCTGTAATATGACATTTTTTGTATCTGATTGGTGTTAAAAAGAAACTCCTGTCCTTTCTTAGCTGTTGCGGTGGTTTGGGTGGATAAAAGATTATCTGTTTACTAAAATACTTTAAATATTCAATAGACTCAAATAAATGAGCAGCAATATTTTCCATGACTGGATAAGAAGGATGCTCGTGTATCAGCAATGTTTTTAAATGTGCTTTGGTTTTAATTGGGTGGTCTTTAGCTTCTGATTGCTCCATTAATACCTTATATTCTACAGAAAAATCACGCCTTACAATGGGCATTATAATTTCTTCCAACATAGAATCATCGATTTCTTTTATTTCAATTACTTCCGACAAAAAACACTCTAACGATTTATTTCCGATATTTTTATAGATGAGATTTTTAACGTTAGCGGGAAGAGTCGAATAGGTTGAAAATAGGTTTTTATCAAGATAAATTTTTGCTTGAATCACATTTTGACAAATGCTTTTTAATTCATTACTTTGGTAAGGATAATGAAAATCTATCGCCTTGTAAATCAAATTACGAATACAATCTTTTCTAACTACTTTTTTTTTCATCTTGCTCATCTTCAAGTAAATCAATCAACCCTGATTTTGGGTCTTGGGTCCAAGTACTGATAAAACTAATTAGTTTTGGTGAAAGATTACTAATTCATAGCGAGATTTTGCATAGTAAAACAATTCACATATACCATATTCAAGATAAGATAAATAACCCGTAAGATAAATCCTTAATAAAGGCATGATAAATGATTTTATAAAGTTAGCGTCAACGTTAAAATCAGTCAATACATCTTCTATTAAAAACTCTTCACATGTTTTCGATTTGGTTTTAAGTGATAAGAAATATTGAATTTTTATTGGCAAGTTCGAAAAATTAGGAGCGGATTTTACCTTTCTAGCCAGTTGATATAGTGGGAGATGATCATGTGATTCTACCCATGATCTTACTTCAAATAACATGTAATACAACCTCTAGTTTGTTAAAATATTAATTGGTCACTTATAAGCAACCCTATGCAAAAGACATCAGTAAAAAATACCGATAGTTGGATTATCTTGCGGTAATTTTAAGGTGCTCTAACGCTTTCTCAATTAAACCAGCTTTGTTATGGACACCCATTTATTTTTAATCAGCCAAAAGTTGCAGATTGGTTTTACCCCAATTAAATTTAATTTTTTCGAGGTCTACTAATTTAAGACCTTGGTTGCATAAATGAATCCCCCATCCTTCTGAATGTGCAAATTTGTTAATCATTAGAATATTATATGATTTTTTTAAAAAAGTACAATATGTATTCACCTTTGAAAATGAGTTTCGGTAAGACCATCAGCCATCTGTACATTCCATAGGGCATGAATAAGCATTATCGGCAAAACAATTATACGGCTTGAACAGATAGTCCTTCCTCACTCAGCGCTGGGATCAATCCAGCTCCACTTTTGGAAATAACCACAGCACCCGAACTTGAGTATAAACCAAATGCCGAAGACCTGAGGTCAATACCGTGTTTTTTTTTAAAATCGAAAGCCATTTTCTCCTTGACAGAAAGGAGCAGACTACCTAGCATGCTCTTCATGATTGCAAAAGCACCCAGAATGACAGATCTTGCTTCTAAAAAAGTCCTTGAAGGAATACAGAACCTGGTAAAAGATGATTTAACAGCCACCAATAAGCTTATTTTGGAACAGCTAGACTCTGATATCGATATCATCCAGAAAATTGCTAATCACATCATTCAAAGTGGTGGTAAACGCTTACGCCCTCTTTTGGTGCTGTTATCCGCCAATTATTTCGGCGCCACCGCTGTAGCAAAACATGAATTAGCAACCATTATAGAATTCGTTCATACCGCCACTCTGTTACATGATGATGTGGTCGATAATTCGTTATTACGGCGAGGCCAAGAGACCGCCAACCAAATCTGGGGCAACCAAATCAGTGTCTTGGTTGGAGATTTCTTGTATTCCCGGGCTTTTCAATTATTGACGAGGCATAACAATCCCGCTGTCCTGAAAGTGTTGGCGCAAACCACTAACTTAATCGCTGAGGGTGAAATAAGCCAGTTAGTCAACCGTCATGATCCGGATATTACCGAATCTACTTATTTAGAAGTGATCAGAAGAAAAACGGCTTGTTTATTTGGAGCCGCTGCGGAAACAGGCGCTTTATTAGGGCAATGCACGCCTCAACAACGGCAAGCCATGTTTAATTATGGTTTAAATTTAGGAATAGCTTTTCAAATTATTGATGACTTATTAGATTATACTGCTTTAAAAACTGAAACCGGAAAGAATCGTGGAGATGATTTATCTGAAGGGCGCGCCACCTTGCCATTAATTTACACTTTGCAGCATTGTTCTGCCGTTGCTGCCGACAAAATTCGCAAAGCGGTCAGTGAAGGTGACAGCAGTCAATTGGAATTGGTCCTCGATCTCATGCAATCAACACAAGCCGAAAAATATACCTTTAAGGTAGCTTGCACCTATGCTGAGCAAGCCAGGTCTGCATTATCTTATTTGCCCAACAGCCCCTATCAGGAAGCTCTGAATCAATTAATACTGTTTATAATAGAAAGAAACTATTAGCTGAAAGTCTCTAGCTTCGAGTTTGGCTTTGAATCCAGCGCTCCAACTCAGGACCACTCTCAAATGTCGCAACCACTGCATAGCGAGTTTCAAGACCATTGTGGTATCCGCCATGGTAAAGTCTCTGTGAATCAACCACTAGCTGGGCATGTCTTGGAAGGGGAATTTGAGCTTCAGATTCTTTATTGAACTCTTCACTGCGGATAATTAGCCTGCTTGAGTCATCGTGGGTTAGTTCCAACCATATTCTAACAGCCCACCCATTAGCTTCAGGATTATTCTGGTTGTTGTTATCGAGATGGAGGCTCCACCGGCATTCCTGCAGCGTGTTCGGGGTCATCTTCAGCAACTGAACTTTTCCAAAACGGGCTCCAATCGATTCAAGCCATTTGATGATGGTTGGACATTTCTGAGCATTTGCAGTCCACTCGCGATCTAGATCGCATTTACCATACCGGGCGAATGCTCCTAACTCAATCTCGCCCGTAGCGGAGGTAATTGGAGCAAAATAGGTATGAGCATCGGTAGGGTATGTGGTGAAACTTAAGGTTTCGTATTCCTCTCGAGGAATTTCAGGACCAAGGTATGGCTTGAGAGCGAGCCAGCCACCATTGTTCTCAAGCTTGGGCATACGGTAATGGGGAGTGCCTCGACGAGGCAGGTTTTGTGGTGGTCGAAGGCCCGTGGTGCGTAAAATACGCTTAATATACTCATTTTTGATTGCGCCCTTGATCTTCGATATGCTACCTAGGTTTTTCATATTTCCTTACCCGATCTTTTTTTAAAATATAGCACAGGTTTTTTATTGTATTATTTAGTTAATCTTTCCAAATAGAGTTTAGTGGGCAGATCGTCAGGATAGAGCGTGATGATTCGCTCAAAAATGATTTTTGCTTGTTGTAAATTTCCCTGTACAAAAAAATCATAGGCCTCGGTAAATAACCGGCAGAGTTCTTTTTGATTTTGATTAGCTCCAATTTTAGGATCAGCTCCCTGCAAAGCCACCAATTCGTAAATTTTGATAGTTTTTTTCTTGCCTTTGACAGCCACCGTATCCAATGGACGAGTTAAGAACAAACCATCAATATGATGGAACACCCCATCACCGATCAGAATATGAGTTTGATATATTTTATTAGTTACTTGTAACCGGGCTGCAATATTAACAATATCACCCAGCACCGTGTAATTCATTCTTTCTGTGGTGCCGATATTACCCACCACCACCGATCCACTGCTTAAACCAAACCGAGTATAAAAAACCGGCTGATTTTTACGAATACGAGTTTGGTTCAAATCTTGTAAAAAAGCCTGACAAAATAATGCTGTTTTGCATGCCGAAATAGCATGTTGCGGATCATCTAACGGCGCTCCCCAAAAAGCCATGATGCTGTCGCCAATATATTTATCAATCGTGCCATTGTTTTCTAAAATAATTTTGGATAAGCCATCAAAATATTCATTCAATAACGGCATTAAAGTTTTTAATGAATGAGTTTCAACAATAGCGGTAAAATCTTGAATATCGGAAAAGAACACGGTAATTTTCTTTTTATCCACATGTAAAGTGATATCTTTACCTAGTGCTAATAATTGTTTGACCACCTCCTTTGGCACATAGCGGCTAAAAGAACGCATGGCCGAACGCATTGCTGCCACTGAAGCATCAATTCTTCTAATCTCAACGATAGAAGAGTTAACTCGATGTTTACTCGATAAATATAGATTAGTCACTTTATCAATTTCCTGCGATAATTCATTAATTGGATTGGAAATTCGTTTTGAAAAATAAATTATAATCAGTATCGCAAATAGCAAAATCAGTAATGAAATTAGAATAATTTTTAATTGCGTAGTAATTAATCCCGAATACAAATTTGCAAAAGGCACAATCGTGACAATCAACCAATGCTTATCAAAAATAGCAGGCAATACTCCTACATAACTTAGATAGCGAGCATGTTTATAAACAAAGGAAAAATTGTTTTGTTTTTTTTGGTTATACAAATTGACAGCCCGCTGAACCACCGTAGCTGAAATTTTTGAGGTAGCCATTTTTTGACTGGTTGGCGCCACTATCTGGTCTTGAGCATCGATAATAAAAGTTTGACCATATTTACCAATCTTTTCCTGCATCACAAAGCTGGATAATTGCAAGAAAGAAATATCCACGCCAATCATCGCCATCAATTGATTCTGTGAATTATAAATAGGTTTAATGGCAGTTAGCCCTAAATCCTGGGTATTAGCGAAATAATAAGGCTCAGTCCAAAAAATGTTACGAGTCGTGAGTGCCCCTCGATACCATGGCCGGTCTTTAACTAAATAACTCGCTAAAGGAGCAGTATTTTGCGCTATGACCCTAAATGCGCTGTCGGTATAGTACCAAGTTTCCGGGGGGTTTTGTTTGGGGTCCAATAGATTAACACTATAAATGGTATTTTGTGGCAGCAGCTTGGCAGGCTGAGCAATAAAATGGGTTTGACTATAAGCCGAAGCTCTCTTAACAGTAATTCTCCTGCCATCACTAAACGCGATAAAAATAGATGAAAAATCACTATTGATTTTTAAACTATTTAACAAATAAAGTTGGACCTGCCGATCCTGAATTGAGATAGTTCGATTATCTATAAATAAACCTACACTATCCTGCAAAATTCCGATGGCTCTTTTTTGCAAATCATTAATGTCGCCCATAATAGCCGTGGAATTTCTTTCCATGGTCCCTCTGGAATAATTCAAAATGGCTTGATAATTTTGATAGTAAGAATATGAAATGACTAAAATAAACGCGATGGTAATCAGTGAAATAAATAGCGTTAAAATATCTATTCTTAAAGTTCTGATCCATGGGTGCTTTAGTAAACTACTGACAGCGGCTTTCATCAGCAATTCCCGATTTCCATATTCATTTATACTTCATTCCTGAATTGGTCATATCCAGCAGTTCCCGCTGAAGCAAAAATTACCTATCAGCTCACGAAATATTCAAAGATTTATTTTTCAATATTATTAATATTTTCGTAGAAAAACCAATCCTGATGAGGGTTCGCAAGGGAGGAGAGCGGTAGCGACCTTTGCCTTGATTACTGAGTTCCGGCTTTGCCGGGGCTCAGTATCCAAACCAGGAAGCAGCTTCCGCTTCAGCGGGAGTTGCCGATCATATATTCTATTTTACTTGCTGATCAAAAGTAAATCCACTAAACTTGAGCCATTTCGGGGTGTAGCTCAGCCTGGTAGAGCACTACGTTCGGGACGTAGGGGTCGCAAGTTCAAATCCTGTCACCCCGAATCTAATGAAATACTTATAAGTTACACTCTTTTGCCTTAAACAGTCCATTTGTGATAAAATTTAAGGCTGAGGAGAGCGTCTATGAGCCATAAATCACCACAAAGCGAATACGACAAAGACTTTTATGCATGGTCCTCGCACAACGCTGCGTTAATCCGGGAAGGTAAACTATCAGAAGTTGATCTTGAGCATGTTGCTGAGGAAATTGAGGACATGGGAAAAAATAATAGACGAGAACTTATTAGTCGTTTAGCAGTGCTATTAGCTCACTTATTAAAGTGGAAATTTCAACCTGAGCGTAGAGGCAACAGTTGGAAATATACAATTAAAAGACAACGTTTTGATATTAAAGACTTTCTAAAGGACAGCCCAAGTTTAAAGCACGAGTTAGATCAAAAATTAGACTATGCTTATGAAAAGGCATTAATAACCGCCGTTGAAGAAACTGGGTTGAGTCAAAACACTTTTCCTGAAACCTCTCCTTTCTCATTAGCAGAAGCTTTAAACAAAGATTTTTTTCCAGAATAAACACGATCTATTTAGAGCGAACTTTATCCGAGATTCCTAAAATCGTTGATCTCAATCATCTTCTGCCCGCTCGAATTAACCCCGCCAGATCATGTTCTTCCAAAATCATTTCCAGATGATTGCGGATTTCGACCGCATCGTCCATTTTTAAAACCTGTTTTAAAATATCTTGCGCTCGCTTGAGAGTAAACTGGCGAATTACCCATTTAATTCGTAATAGACTGGGAGCATTCATGCTTAAGGCATCAAAACCCATAGCCAATAATAAAATCACCATTAACGGATCACCCGCCAGCTCCCCGCAGATGGTAATCGGCTTACCCGCTTTATGCGCACCCGTCACCGCTTGTTGTAAAGCCCGGAGTACTGCTGGATGAAAACCGTTGTAGCTTGCAGCAACTTGGGGGTTATTACGATCCACCGCTAAAATGTACTGGATCAAATCATTACTTCCAACCGACAAAAAATCTACCCGTTTAGCCATTTCAAAGGCTTGATAGACAGCAGAAGGCACTTCCACCATGACGCCTATTTTTGGCATCGGAACCGCATCTTGCTCTTTTAACAACTCATAGTATGCTTGTTTAATTAAAAACATGGATTGCTCGATTTCCCATACAGAGGAAATCATCGGCAGTAAAATAGATAAATTACCATAGCCGGTGTTGGCGCTGAGCATGGCTCGTATTTGTTGTAAAAAAATTTCTGGATGATCTAAACTGACCCTAATTCCTCGCCAGCCCAAAAAAGGATTAGATTCCTGCACTGGAAAATAGGCTAACTCTTTATCTCCCCCAATGTCCAAAGTGCGCATCACCACGGAGGCCGGGTGAAAAAATTTTAAAATATCTTTATAAATTTGTAATTGCTCTGCTTCGCTAGGGAAATGGTCACGAGCCATGAATGTCAATTCAGTTCGATATAACCCAACCCCTTGAGCTATAGAAACTAAATCAAACTCCTCCGCTTCCCTAGTCAAACCTAAGTTGACCATCAAAGCAACTGCATGGCCATCTTTGGTCTTGGCGGGAAGATTTTTAAGCTGCTCTAGCTCAGCATTAAGTTGATGTTCTTCAATAATTAATGTTTTGAATTCTTTTTTAATTGCAGGACCGGGAGCAACATGAACTTGACCATTATACCCATCCACAATTAATTCTTTTTGTGATAGTTCCTCCATAGCTGCTCCGGTTAACCCCATCACAGCAGGAACACCCAAAGAACGAGCCAGAATAGCTACATGAGAATTGGCGGAACCCGAGGCAGAAATAATTCCGGCTAAACGTTCACGAGGGGCTTCCAATATACTAGTGGCAGTCACTTCTTCACTGATCAAAATGGTTTTTTTGGGATAACCGGGCGGCTTCGGTTTTTCAGTTTGTAAATGTGCTAATATTCTTCGTCCGAGGTCCTTAAAATCAGCAGCTCGTTCACGTAAATAATTATCTTCTAAAGATTCAAAATGAAGGATATGCCTTTTAATCACTTTTTTTAAAGCGCCTTGGGCCCACTGGCCAGCTTCAATCTCTTCAATAATTTCATTCATTAATGTGCGACTATCCAGAATCCGTAAATAAGCATCAAATAAAGCTTGTTCAGCCACTGAAAGCAAAGTTTGAGCGCGAACTTGCAATTGAGCTATTTCTGCTCGTACCGAAGTTAAAGCCTGTTCAAACAAGGCACGTTCTTTTTTTATATTGGTAGTAGTCCATTCAGGAACAGCATTCAAATCGGTAGGAAGAAATACCAGCACTCCTTTACCCATTGCTACTCCAGGGGAACCGGGTATACCTTGGAGCTCTTTTATTTTCCTGGTTTTGCTTTGGATGGCTCTTTGCAAACCTCCTTTGGCACAACCTTCGGCTATATCAGCGGCCAACTGAATCGCTAGTGTGGTTAATACGCCGGAAGTCTCTAAAGCAAACTGATTTTTTGCTGGCTGCATTACCGCTAGTACACCCAATAAATGTCCTTGATATAAGATGGGTATTCCCAAAAATCCAAAGAATTTTTTACCGGCTAGACCTATAAAATCACTGTAGCCGCTGGCGTCAGCAAGATTGATCGGCTCTTCTCGTTCGCCAACTAAGCCAATCGCCCCTTCACCCAGTTTAATCCGGAAATTGGCTACTTTTTTTTTTGATAACCCGGCTGCACCTAACAATATATATTCCGCACGCGCTTCATCCAGTAAAAAAATGGCTGCTGCCGTGATGTTTAATTCTTCACACACTTGCCTGGCAATCAGGCTTAATGCTGACAACAAGTCAGTAGTCAAATCCATTTCATGAATGATTCTCTTTAGAGAGGTTAGCATTTTGGTAATACCTCACTGACTAAGCCAAGTCTTAAACTGTTCCAATACTTTTTGATAAACTTCTTTTTTAAAATCGATGACTTCTGTTAAGGGATGCCAATAGTTCACCCAACACCATCGATCAAATTCAGGTATTTTTTCTTGATTTAAATCGATACAAGTTTCTTCTGAAATTAACCGTAACAAAAACCATTTTTGTTTTTGACCGATACAATAAGGTTTTTGGCTGGTTTTTTGATATTGTAATGGCAATCGGTAATATAACCATTCGTGAGTTTGATCCAAAAGCATCACATCCTTAGCTTCAAGACCGACTTCTTCTTTGAGCTCTCGATACATCGCCTCCTGTTCGGTCTCACCGCTTTGAATACCTCCTTGCGGAAACTGCCAGGCGTTGGAGCTATGATTACGTCTGCCCCAAAAAATCTTGTCTTGATCGTTGGCAATAACCAGCCCTACATTTAAGCGAAAGCCTTGTTTATCTAACACCGTAGCCTCATACTTGTTGGTTCGAAAATATCAATACCAGCATACTGCAATTCCCAACCAACTGGAATTCCTTAGCCGATGCGGAATCGCAAGGGAGCGAAGGAGAACCGAGCAGCCTTCCCCTTTATTCAAGAATTCTGGCTTGACCAGAACCAGGAAGCCATTTCGTAAAGCAAAATTGCCGGCACTTGCATTTATATCCAAAACACATTATCTTGTGTTGGTAATCCCAGTCAACAACTATATGTTGGGGTTTATGCAAAATAAAAATATCCTCGGGGGAACCTAAATGAGCGCACAAGAAACCTTTTCCAGTACTACTCAATCCATTAGTTTACGGGTTATCCGCCGCAATGGAAACATTACTGAATATGACGCCAACCGCATCATGCTAGCCATGAAAAAAGCATTTTTAGCCGTAGAGGGTCAAGAAGCGATCCATGCAGAGCGTATCCAGAAAACGGTTGAAAATTTAACCCAGCAAATCAATGAACGATTTATGCGCCGCTCGGTAGTAGAAGGGATTATTCATATCGAATCCATCCAAGACCAAGTGGAACTAGCTTTAATGCGTGCCGGAGAACACAAAGTGGCTCGCGCCTATGTTCTCTATCGTGAAGCTCGTCATCAGGAAAGATTGGCTCAAAGTAGCAAAACTTCTGAAGCTCGCGCCCCAGTGATCAAAGTTACCTTGAACGATCATAGCCAAATCCCACTAGACCATTTGTGGCTGCAAGATTTAGTCGAGCGGGCTTGCCAAGGGATCACGGCAGTTTCTCCATTACCTATTTTAGCAGACGTTCAAAAAAACCTGTTTGATGGGGTACATCTTAAAGATATCTACAAAGCGTTAGTGCTATGCGCTCGTACTTTGGTAGAAACCGAACCTAATTATAGTTTTGTCACCGCCAGGTTGCTTTTAGAAGATATTTACGCTGAAGCAACTCAAGCGTTGCAGGTGTCTATCGACTATACAGATAAAAAAACTTGGTATGCTGCTTGTTTTGAAGCATTCATCCACCAGGGGATTGCTAACGAATTGCTACACACCAACTTGAAGGAATTCAACCTTCAGCAATTGTCGCAAGCCATGATCATTGAACGGGATTTAAACTTCAATTACTTAGGTTTACAGACCTTGTATGACCGCTACTTTATTCACCGTAAAGGTCAGCGCATGGAATTACCACAGGTTTTTTTCATGCGCGTGGCGATGGGATTAGCGCACAGTGAAGGCGCTCAGAAAAACGAGCGTGCTATCGAATTTTATAATCTGCTGTCTTCTTTTGATTTCATGAGTTCAACACCTACTCTATTTAATTCAGGTACTTGCCGGCCTCAATTGTCGAGTTGCTTCTTAAGCACTGTTCCTGATGATTTGGACGGCATTTACAGCGCCATTAAAGACAATGCGCTGCTATCTAAATATGCCGGTGGTTTAGGTAATGACTGGACTCCAGTGCGGGCCATGGGTGCGCATATCAAAGGGACCAATGGGAAATCGTTGGGAGTAGTCCCTTTTCTTAATGTAGCTGATGCTACCGCCGTGGCGGTTAACCAAGGCGGCAAGCGCAAAGGGGCATTGTGTTCTTATCTAGAAACCTGGCACATGGATATTGAAGAATTTTTAGAGTTGCGAAAAAACACCGGAGATGAACGCCGCCGAACTCATGATATGAATACCGCCAACTGGATACCTGACCTTTTTATGAAACGGGTGTTTGAAAAAAAGAACTGGACTTTATTTTCTCCCAATGAAGTCCCTGACTTGCACGATTTATGCGGAGCAGCCTTTGAAAGGGCCTACGAAGCTTATGAGCAAAAAGCCCAAGCCGGACTGATTCGTAGCAAAACTCTACCGGCGATCACTTTGTGGCGCAAAATGCTGGGTTTATTGTTTGAAACGGGTCATCCTTGGGTCACGTTTAAAGACCCCTGCAACCTTCGTTCACCGCAGCAGCATGTAGGAGTGGTTCACAGTTCGAACCTGTGCACTGAAATTACTTTAAATACTTCGGCTAGCGAAATAGCGGTCTGTAATCTAGGCAGCATTAATTTAGTGCAACACTTGAAAAATGGTCAATTAGACACCGTTAAGTTAGCCAAGACCATCAAAACTGCTATCCGCATGCTGGACAATGTGATCGATATTAATTATTACAGCGTGCCGCAAGCTAGAAATTCGAACCTGAAACATCGTCCGATTGGTTTAGGATTGATGGGCTTCCAAGATGCTTTATACGAACAACGCATCCCCTATAGCTCAGAGGCTGCTGTAGAATTTGCCGACCGTTGCATGGAGCAAATCAGTTATTACGCCATTTTAGCTTCCAGTCAATTGGCGGAAGAGCGCGGAAGTTATCAGACTTTTCCAGGTTCTTTATGGAGCCAAGGGATTTTACCAATCGATTCAATTAAGTTGTTGAAAGCTTATCGTGGCCAGTATCTCGATCAAGATACCAGCCAAACTTTGGATTGGGACAATTTGCGGGAAAAAGTTAAAAAAGGCATGCGTAATTCCAATGTGATGGCCATTGCACCGACGGCGACTATTGCCAATATCTGCAATGTTACTCAGTCGATTGAGCCTACTTATCAGAATTTGTTTGTGAAATCGAACTTATCAGGTGAATTCACTGTGATTAATCCTTATCTGGTACAGGATTTAAAAAAGCTAAATCTGTGGGATGCCGCCATGGTGTATGATCTGAAATATTTTAACGGCAGCCTGACTGAAATTGAACGCATTCCCTCAAATTTGAAACAACTTTACGCCACGGCTTTTGAAATCGAGCCTCGCTGGCTGGTGGAATGTGCTTCGCGCCGGCAAAAATGGATCGACCAATCACAATCATTGAATTTGTACATGGCTGAGCCTTCGGGGAAGAAATTGGATATTTTGTACCGTATGGCTTGGTTGTTGGGGTTGAAAACAACTTATTATTTAAGAAGCATGGGAGCCACTGGAACTGAAAAAGCTACGATCAGTGATCGAGCACTGAATGCCGTAACCATTGAGGAAACCAAAGCTTGTTCAATAACCGATCCAGATTGTGAAGCTTGTCAGTAGTTTGAGATCAGTTATGGCGTGAACCCAGACATCGTCAATGTTTTTCCGGATCATTTAGGGTTCGCGAATGATTGTTTTGATGCGCTTTTTATGGTGATTGCGACCCAGACCCTGAGCAACGCGAAAGGGAAGTAAGCCAGTTCGCACTTTGAACAGACTCGGTACTGGATTGGTTCACTCACAAGCTCGTTCGCAATGATAACAGCTTCGAATAATGCGAGTATTACTGTTTTTTTAGGAGTAAATTATGACTGCAAGATTAAGCTGGGATGATTATGACAATGATCGAATCGCCCAAAAAAAATATGATGAAAACGTAGCGCCCAAAGAAAGCATTGATGAAAATAGCGGTGCTACCGGCCTGGAAGAATTAAGCATGGGCGCGGCCCGAATTCGGGTAGATGATAAACGTATTATCAATTGCCGCGCGGATTTAAACCAACTGGTGCCGTTTAAATATAAATGGGCCTGGGATAAATATATCGCCGCTTGTGCTAATCACTGGATGCCCAATGAAATCAACATGGCGGCGGATATTGCTCTTTGGAAAGACCCCCACGGGCTAACTGAAGA
>JAFEDN010000487.1 GCA_018241585.1 Pseudomonadota bacterium
TATAACACTCTTCCCTGTGCCATCTTAAACAATAGATTTTGCTGATGTCTTCTCGGTAAGCGTCTTGTGAAGTACATCTTTTAAATTTTACAAAGATTGTTCAAGCTATATTTTTAAATAACTTTAGGAGATATAGCAATGAATGAACAGCAAGAGCGACGTGCTCATTGGCAAAAATGGATAGACGAACAATCAACTAGCGGATTATCCCGTCGAGAATTTTGTCAGAAACATAACTTAGTCATATCGCAGTTTTCTTATTATTACTTAGAATTTCAAAAGAAAAAACAAAAAGCGCTCAGTCATCATGACCCTTCTGTTCTACCCATTCAGTTACGCTCAGCGCAACCGGCATCATTGACTGACATTAAAGTTGTGTTACCTAACGGGTTGCAACTCTCTTTGCCTTGCCTGGATAGCCATCAACTGAAGTATTGGCTGGGAGTGTTAAAATCATGCTGATTCCACAGACAACCAAAATCTATTTTTATCTACCGCCAACCGATATGCGCAAGTCGATTGACGGTCTCAGCATTTTAATTGTGGATGTTTTGAATATGAATCCAGCCAGCGGCCATTTATTTTTGTTTCGCAGCCGAAAAGGCAATAAGCTCAAAGCATTATATTATGAACCGAACTGCTTCACGTTATGGTATCGCCGGCTCGAAAAAGGCAAATTCGTCTTTCCTAAAAATCAGGCAGGGCAAATAGAAATGAGCGTGGAACATTTTCAATGGTTACTGGCCAGCGATAAATTTTCCCGGTTAGAAGTCATGGATTCAAAATTTGAAAATTTCATCTAAAGATATGGGGAAATAAGCTATTTTTTGCTAGAATATTGCAATGGAAATTGACCTTAAAAATTTACCTGATTCTCGAGAATTATTGCAGAAAATGCTTTTTCAAATGCAGTCTGAACTCATTTCCTATAAAGAAAAATATATTCGTTTGATTGAAGAGCTACGATTGGCGCGACAACAACGTTTTGCGCCTTCTTCTGAGAAAAATATTGTCCAACCTGATCTCTTCGACGAGGCCGGAGTGGAACTGACTGATGAACTGAAAGTTCAAATTGAAGAAGCGGCTGAATCAAAAAATCAATCACCGCGAAATCACCCCGTCCGCCGATCATTATCGAAAGATTTTCCTCGGGAGCGCATCGTGCATGATATTCCTGAATTTGAAAAAATCTGTACTTGCGGCGCTCACTTGGTCCAGATTGGCGAAGAAATCACAGAGCAACTCAAATACATTCCGGCGCAACTGTCAGTAGTCCAACATGTCCGGCCTAAATATGCCTGCAAACCTTGTCAAGAAAATGTCAAAATAGCGGCGATGCCGATGTTGTTATTACCAAAAAGTATCGCCACGCCTGAACTGGTCGCGCATACGATCGTCACTAAATATGCCGATCACATCCCGTTGTACCGTCAGGAAGCGATCTGGCAACGGTTAGACATTGATTTGCCGCGCAGTAGTTTGTGCGCCTGGATACTCAAAATCGCTGAGCTATGCGAACCCTTGGTGCGGTGTTTACGGCAACTGATTTTACAGGGCGGCTATATTCAAGCCGATGAGACAACGGTGCAGGTTTTAGAAGAAGTAGGTCGAGCGAATACCACTAAATCTTATTTATGGGCTTACCGAGGAGGTGAACGCGGTAAGCCCAGCCTGGTCTTTGTCTATGAAGAAACGCGAGGCGGGTATCATGCTCGGGAGTTTTTAAGCGGATTTAAAGGTTATGTGCAGAGCGATGCTTACTCAGGTTATGACTGGATAGAGAAGACCGAAGATATCTGGGCGGTAAAATGCTTCGCGCATGCGCGGCGTTATTTTGCTGATTGCGCAAAATTATCGAAGAAGCCCGGATTAGCTGCCACCGCATTAGAATTTTTTAAAAAACTGTATACGCTTGAAAAGCGAGCGCGGGAAGCGCATCTGTCAGCCGAAGCAAGATATGCACTTAGAGAGCAACAGGCGCCACCGGTTTTAGAGAAATTTAAGCAATGGCTGGAAGAGCATCTCCCCAAAGTTCCGCCGCAACAAAAGCTGGGGCAAGCTATCGCTTATGCGTTGCGGAACTGGAAAGAGCTGAATCATTATTTGAAAGATGGACGAATCGAAATCGATAATAATTTGGTAGAAAATGCGATTAGGCCTTTTGCCATTGGCAGAAAAAACTGGTTATTCTGCGGCAGTCCGCGAGGGGCTCAAGCGGGCGCTATTTTGTACTCACTGCTCGAAACTTGCAAAGCGAATCAGGTTGAGCCTTATCGCTACTTCGTTGCCATGTTGCACCGTATTAGATCTTGCACCACGGATGACGAGTATCGCCAATTACTTCCTCAATTTATACAGCTTTGACTCAACCAAGGAATGGCGTTTACTGAACGCTTACTCTTCTCGAGTAAAACGGTCTCGATCAAATAAGGAGGTGATCAATATTTCCATTTTTCCATTCCTCAAAGGGATCGCAATCACTCTCACTGCCTATGATCCCCCTTGGGTTTCTATCAATGAATCAAAATTGTATTCTCCTGCAGATACGCGTTTCCATAGCTTTTTATAACCCCAGTTATAGCTTTTTATAACCCCAGTTTTGAGTTTTCATGTCATCAATCCAAGTCGTTTAATGGCTGAAATTTTCAATGGTTCGATGGCGTAGGCGGCCAGAGCTGAAACTAAATGAGTCATCGCATTCAACACAGAGCGGTGGCGGGTATGCCATATTTGATAGTGGTGCTTGAGATGCCTGATCACAGTTTCAATAATTCCCCGCTGGTTAAGTAACTGCTGCTCATAGTCGGAGAGAGGCACTTTCTTCATATTTTTTCTCTTTCAAGTAATTAATTTCAGCCCTTGAGAAAAGAGAGTGTCAAATAATTTTTTACTGATGTAGTCTTTATCACCAAAGGCTAATCCTTCTAATTTGCGGAGTAAAAAAGTAGCTTCTTGACTATCACTGCAGTTCTCTTGGGTAATTTTGAAAGCCATTAATTCGCTGCAATATGTAATTTTAAGCCAAAAAACCAGCCCACTGAAGTCTTGCCATACTGTGCAATTTGATCGAAGGTTTATGACGTTTACTGCGTTTTAGATGACTGACCGGCAAGCAACTCGAGTCCAAATAATAGATACCGGTTCGCTTTCCAATTTTCAGTTGCGTGAATACCGTCATCGGAAAAATAGCCCGTTTCATCAACGTAATAAATCGAGAATAACTCGGTAAATTGGGGAAATAACCTCGCCAATATACTTCCAAAAATCCAGTATAAAATCGTTTGAAATCTCGAAACCGAACTTCGTGGAACATGATTAAGATGGTCATAATTTCACTGATAGACGTCGTGTTTCAGGTCCTCGTTTGCCCGGATGAGGGCCAGTTAATAATTTATTTTTCGTTAACGCATCAAATTCATTGCAAAATCATCGATTTCGCAAAAAATAGCGACAAGTTGGTTTGCTATTTCCATCAGCTCATTTCCTTTTATGAAGACTAGAAAATGATCAGGATAGCAAATCAACCCCTTTCTTCAAGCGTTAATTTCTATAATTAATTGATTTTAAATTAAACCCCGGTTTTGAGTTTTCATGCCACCAATCCATGCCATTTAAATGACTCATTTAGTATCTGCTCTCGCAACTTACGCCATTGAACCATTAAAAATTTCAGCCATTAAACGACTGAGTAGGACTTCTAAATTTAGGCTCATCAAAGCACTTCAGAAAATTGTGCATAAATTCCAGATCACCGCTTAATCGTGCATATCTCATGACATCAAAATCAATTTTACAGGAATAAGGTTTGTTCATTAATTTCTGACATAAGGACATATTACCGGATGATGCGGCATAACATAAAACTGTGTTATCTGATAAGACCACAGATAATTCTTTACCACCTTGACGCCTTAATTGATCAAGAATGTAATGGACGGAATGCTCACTTCCTGCTGCACAGGCAAAATTTAATAGGTAATACCAACTGTGTCCGGCATCTTTAGGGGGTAATTCAGGCTTATCCTCTAATATGGCTTTAATAAAAGGCTTTTGCACAGCTTCTTTAGTCAACAAACTGGACATACCATAATCAATACGCTTTTTACATGAGACTGCGTGCCGATGCTTCAACCAATCTAAGCGAGTCCATTCTTTAAATTCAGGAAAAAGTTTTGGATTACTGACTTTTCGATCTTTTTTCTGGAGCGGATGTTTAATAGTTGCTTCTTCAGTGGTTGTCGATGTCTGAGTATTTGAAAATAAACTCGTATGGCTATGTTTTCTTTTTTTGGTGTGACGCATGGTAAAATACCCCTCTAATTCAATTTATTTTAACTACTTAGATCATTTTACGCAAGCACTAACTAAGAGAGCTGGATTCCCTCCTTAATTCAGAGGGTTGGGATAGCTCCTGCCTACTTATACGCTTTTTTTTCTGTGAGTTCTCAGTGACAAGAGACAATTGCACAAGTGATGAGGGGAGTGGATTTTTTCTTTTCTTTTTATTTACTGTTGATTCTTGTGGTTTTGGAGAAGGTTTTAATTCTTCTGCTTGAGGTAGGTGTATTTCTGGTTTAGATAAATGCTTATTTTTTAATCGAAATAAGCGTTTCCGGGTAATCAATTTGAGCCCACTAGAAAGCAACTCATCAAACATTTTTTTACCGATATAACCTTTGTCTCCAAATCCAAGACCTTTAAATGCTTTTAATAGAGGAATGGCTTCTTGACTATCACTACGATTACCTGAATATTGGGGCTGGTGCTTTAAAAGAGTTTGGAATTAATCAACCTAAATATGTAGCCATGAATCATCAATATTTTTACCCAAAATTGGAGCAGAATCCAATTCCTTTAGAGAATTCCTCTCAAGCCAATCAAATAAAGCGGGTAAGTCATTTAAAAAACTTTCTAAGGGCGGTAATGTCGGCAACTGATGGCTGAGCATATTACTCTCTGCAGCAAGCTCTTGTTGTTTTGGATGATTTATAATAGATTCACTGGTTGGAACCTCGATTTTTTTAAATTTGCATTTTTCTCTCAGCGCATTTAAAAGAGATATGCGGTCAATTTTAGTCTGAACATGACGATATAAATGAATGACATCATATAGATCCCTTGGACGCGCGCGCTCACGCAACGCCCTAATTTTTTCAGCAAACAATTCGTAAAACCCATAACATGTCGTTTTAACATTAATTAGCGATTTGTCTGAATAAGGATGATGAATATCTCGTAGTAAAGGGCTTAATACTAGAAGTTCATCTGACGTCAAATCTATTTTTATTCGAGCTGGATCGTTGCGGCGCTGTAAAGGACCAATATAGCCTATCCGACCTTCAATTGATATTTTCCCTGCAGTATTGCTATATTTCTCAAAATGGATTTTATTAATAGGAATTTCTATACCTGAATTTTCGAATATCCAGTTAGAAATTTTCTGGAAGCAATCTAATAAAAATTTTTCATCTGCTTGCGACTCTTCTATCAAAGTAAAGTCAAGATCTTCAGAAAAGCGAAAAGTTTCAAAGTAACATTTTTTTAAACAAGTACCGCCTTTGAAAACCCACGTATTCTGGAGTTCAGGATGAGAAGCAATACCACTAATAACCAGCCAAGCACGTAATCTTTTTCAATAATATCCGGCCTAAGGTTAAACTCTCTAGAAAAATCCATAATTTCCTGTTTAGTAATCATCTATTATTTGCTCCATTCTTTTGGAATCCATAGTCGCCAACGAGTAATTAATTGCTTAGCCTCCAGCGAAGGATCCAGCTTGATATTGCCTGTAGTTAAATATTTTTTACATCCATCAATAACTCTTGTTTCTGCTGGTGCATACTGTTCAAGCAAAAAACCTAATCTTTTAAACACCGCACCATTATTTATCGGCTGAGCATACTGTAATAGGAGTTCTAAATTCTTATGCTCTGATTTCAGATAATTGATGAACATATCGATGACAGGACGAATTCCGCCGCCTATTTTGGGTTCCACTAGAAAATCTAAAATAGTCCGAGTAGGATCAGAAACCAAAACCTTTATTTGGCCACGCCACACTGTTTTTAAACCATACATTGCACGCTTAGGGGTCGTTTTTAATAAAAAATGAGTGCCGCTGATTTCTGGATGACGATCTCTTGGTTTTTTAACTGTAAAAACGGCGATAGTTGTAAATATTTGCTCAGTCAAATTCCAGTATTCTGCAGCACTCCAGCCTCCTATATAGCAAGGTTGATAAAGCTTCGCAGCCACAATCCAAGCGTCTTCCAAGGCAACATCTGTGGTAAGCGATTCAATAGGGACGGGGATATAAGTCCCTCGCCGAATACGCGAAAACCACCCCTTTAGTGTAATTATTCAATAAATATATGAATAATAGCACATGTACTATATTAGAATCTAACGTAAGCCTTTAAAAAAGGCAGTATATTATAAATGCATTTATAATATACTATATCCATTTGGGCTTTTTATACAATTATCTTACTTCAATAGCAATGCGTTCACCTTTCATCTAAAACCAATATTCACGAATGAAAGGTTCACATTTGATAGAGCGCATCAAACCATTGCGGTAGATGACCAGCTCACTAGAGCCTGGCCTGTTTCCCTCCGCAATCCATGTGTTGCTTACAAGCCACGCTGCTGTTTCTCTATCTGGAGACAGTCTGGCTTTCGTTTGATGACCTGATGTGGTTAATTGCAAGTCTTTTCCGGTTAGTGTAGTGACATGAACGTTCTGAGTATTGTCAAGATAAACATGTTTCAGGGTTTCCGCATGAGTTTAGCTGCATAATGAAATTATTAACGTGATTACGAATACTTTTATAAGTTTCATTTTCATTGTCCTAAATATTTAACGCAACGCTGTGTTCCATTGACACCGTTCTAAGTTCCCGTTCCCCTGCCTCACGAGTTTCAAGCGTAAGCACTAATTTACCATTTGCATTTGTATCACCACTGGACTGAATGCGGTCACTAGCTTTGTTTGAGACAATGACTAAAGGATGACTGCCTACAATTTTTGAGTTTGAACGTTGCACTAGCGTTGCCTCTAGCTTGATCTGATAAAGAACTTTATTGTTATCAGTTGTAGATCCAGTGGGAATTATAGGTAAAATCCCCGAATTGATTGGTTAAGATAGTAAGCGTACATACTAAATCTTCAACTTTAACCTGCACAACAGAACCTTGAGTAATATTAGTAGTTGCAAGTGTCTCGGTATTTTGAGTTTTAACTCGCTGTGTTTTACCATCACCATCAGTGGTGCCTTCTATAGTTTAACCACCGGAAGCCACTATTTTATAACGCGCGCTTACCAGTGGTTTTCCTTTTGTATCAATTAATTGAAATCGTTCGTCATAAGAATCGCCACTATTTTTATTCCCACAAGAAATGACAAAAGTATTTTAAGAGGCAATTAACACTGCACCGCAGCCGGTTTTCATGCCATCAATTGTCATTGTAGAAACAACCACTTTAAAACCTAAGCAGGGAGATGTCTATTAGGAGAGTGAAAAATAATTACAAACATTGCGAAAAATATCTCTTTTCGGCAATGTCTTAAATTTAAGCTGAAGACGCTTAAGCAGCTTCTTTGAAGTTTTTAACTTGATTAGATAATTTTTGAGCTACCAATGTTTGATAATCTTCTTCTGATTCGATATCAATAGGGTAGATTACTGGTGTCAGTAATTGATATTGAGACTCGTCACTCTCTGGTTTTTTTTCTTGTGGAATCCCTTTCATTATAGACACTCCTCAATAAGGAAAATATATTATAGCCTATTCGCACTGCCTAGCCGCTTTGAGGACGTTCATAGCTGATTAATCCCTTGAAACCCCTAGCCAAATTATCCGGACAGGCAGTCAATTTTTTAATTGGTTGGTAGGACAAGATAGAGGTGGCCAAAAACTATAATTTTCGGCCAGACCTAACAGCTTCACTACTGCAACAAACAATTTACCGATACAGGCTCTGGTTCAGAAGTACTTGATGAAACAGATGCTGACTTTCTACTACCAAATAAAGCTTCTTTCACTTGAGAAGGTGGAGTAAAATAAGAAACACCTTTACTCCCTTGTGGACGGCCTGCCTTTTCCAATAATTCAGCAATGCGGTTCAAAATTTTAGGTTCTTTTACTTTGATGGCTAACTTCCCTTCTTCTACTTCTATATCCATCTCGTATTGATCACTTTTAATATCTTTTTCGGCTATTGCTGATTTAAGTGATTGGATTAAATCACTTAACTTTTCTTCGATTGTCTCAGGAGCACCAGGGACTTCATTGATTGAAGTACACTGAACAATCAAAGTACTCATTTCGGGCCGGCTGATCGAAAATTTATAATCATCACTAAGTAATGATTTGACTTTTTCTTGAAAGTTAACAAGTTCTTGCTTGTGCTCGGCTAGCTTAACAGTATGAATTGTTGACGTTAAAGCGGAAGATTGTGATGTTGTTGAGGAACTACCTGACGAAACTTTGCTAGGAGTGGTCACTGACCTGCCAGACGTGGTTAAAGACGATGAGCCGGATGATGAGGATATAGTTGAAAGAGCAGATGATTTAGCCTGATGTTTAGAAGAAAATGCTTTACCAGTCAGTTGAGCACGATTTTTCATTAAAGCATTCCGCAATGCTTCCTGAAAAGGGTCTAAAGCAGGTCTTTTTTCTTCTTTTGGTACTGACCGTAATGTAACCCCTGCTTTTATTTGGTCTAAAAATACTTGACGATTATTTTCTCGCACTCCATGCTGCACTGAGGACGATGACGACGAAGCTGTTGATTTACCTTGGCTTTCACTTATTCTTTCTACTAACGGCGGTGGTGTAGGAATTCTTGAATCATCACTTAGTGAACTTTGATTATTAGATTCAATTTTAAGCGTAATACCTTTATCTACTTTTTTGTTGTTATCTGGCGATGTCACAAAAGTCAGAGGTCGAGTCGACATATTTTCTTGGGATACTTTAAGTAGCGGCGATGTTGAAGAGGATGAAGATGACCAAGAAGACGCCTTCACCAAATGACGACTGTATTCTATTACCCCTCGTTCATATATGCGGTCATATTCATTACGTTTAGCATGAACATCAATATTTTCTGGAGGAAGTTGACCTTCCTCAATCAAAAATTCAAATATAGTTAGCATCCATGGCCCACAGTTATAATCATCCCATTGCAACTGCATTGGACAAATAAATAGATCGTTTTCCTCTAAATCCATATATTCACGAAATGCAGCTAGAATTTGTGGTCTAACATTGACTGCACCTTCACTATCTCCATAAGGATCAAAATACCTTACCGTAGGTTTATCACGATTTTCTGTCGGAAATGTAAAATACAATGCCGTCCAATGTAATCCAGCTATATTAATTGGAATTAAATATGTCCTAGGAGGTTTCTCATCACGAGATAATTGAAATCCCTCCTGAACACGAAGGTCGGTAATAGTGTCAGCTAATATTGTTCCCTGCAAAATGTTAATTGGAGCTAATACTCGGATACTATGACGATTTCCTACTATGTCATCTAATACTTTGATAACCTTTTCTTGACTATACCAAAGATCATTTTCTCCCTCTTTTGGTTTAATCTCTTTCGGAGATTGTTTTACCGGAACAGAAGAAGACTGCTCTCCTGGAGCACCAAGCATTA
>JAFEDN010000488.1 GCA_018241585.1 Pseudomonadota bacterium
TTATCGGCCGTCTGAACGAGCTCGGGATCAAAGTTTTTGAATTCCCGCCCGACACCGATCAACTCTTATTAAGCGAAGAAGGCCAAGCTGAAGAAATCAGCGAAGCCATTGATGTGTTAGTTACTGAGACCCGCACCACTGACCCAGTACGGCTTTACATGCGGGAAATGGGCAAAGTAGAGTTGCTCACTCGCGAAGGTGAAATTAACATCGCAAAAAGGATTGAAGAAGGCACTCGCCAGGTGCTGAGTGCAATTGCTCTCTACCCGAAAATTATCGCCTCTGTGTTAGAAGAATATAACCGCATTACTTCTGAACATGGCCGCTTGAGTGATCTTATTAATGGTTTTTATCACCCTGAAGGTGAAGCCATTCCCGAAGAAGAGGAAGGCGAAATTCCTCAAGAACTGCAAAAAATGGAAAGCAGCGAAGACGGCGGTGATGAATTTGGTGAAGGCGGACCGGACCCGGCAGAAGCTGCCAGATACATGGCTGGATTAGAGGAACTTTATCAAGCCTATATCAATGCCATTAAAAAACATGGCATTAAAAACCAACAGACTCTGAAGCACCAAAAAGCATTAGTTGATTATTTTTCTTTATGTAAATTATCCGTTAAACAATTCAATCGTCAAACTAATCGCTTGAGAAAATTGTTAGAAAAAGTTCGTGTTCAAGAACGTATAATAATGAAGTATTGTGTGGATAAAGCTGGCACTCCTCGTAAAAATTTTATCCGCTCCTTCCCAGGTAATGAGACTAATTTAGAATGGCTCAAAACCTACAAAAAAGAAAATCCGCAACAGGGCGAAGTGTTACAAGAATTATCAAAGGAAATTAAGCGTCTGCAAGCTGCACTGGTTGAATTAGAAGAAAGCAGCCATCTTTCTATTGCTGAAATCAAAGATATTAATCGCCGCTTAGCCATCGGCGAAGCTAAATCCCGGCGCGCCAAAAAAGAAATGATTGAAGCCAATCTACGTTTAGTTATTTCAATTGCTAAAAAATACACAAACCGAGGTCTGCAATTTTTAGATTTAATCCAAGAAGGCAACGTTGGTTTAATGAAGGCGGTTGATAAATTTGAGTATCGAAGAGGTTATAAATTTTCCACTTACGCCACCTGGTGGATTCGCCAAGCTATTACCCGCTCCATCGCTGACCAAGCGCGGACCATCCGAATTCCAGTGCACATGATTGAAACCATCAATAAGCTCAATCGAATCAGCCGACAACTGTTACAAGAAACCGGCCTTGAGCCAACTCCTGAAGAGTTGGCAAAAAAGATGGATATGTCTGAAGATAAAATCCGCAAGGTATTGAAAATTGCCAAAGAACCAATCTCGATGGAAACACCCATTGGTGAAGATGAAGATTCGAGTTTAGGAGATTTCATAGAAGACACCATGATGGTTTCTCCTGTCGATTTTGCTACCTCGTCCGGATTAAGTGAGGCGGTTCAGGAAATACTAGCAACTTTGACTCCGCGCGAAGCCAAAGTGCTCCGTATGCGTTTCGGTATTGAAATGAACACTGACCACACCTTAGAGGAAGTAGGCAAACAATTTGATGTCACTCGTGAAAGAATCCGTCAGATCGAAGCGAAAGCTTTACGTAAGCTGCGCCATCCTAATCGTGCTGAAAAACTACATAGCTTCTTAGAAAGCGAAGAAGAGGCAACTTAATTAACAGGCGGGCGTGAATTATCCCAAGATTGAAAATAGCCAGACTATCAGGTAATCTTTTTCAAATCCAATTACCTATTTCGGGCCCATAGCTCAGTTGGTTAGAGCAGAAGACTCATAATCTTTTGGTCCTAGGTTCAAGTCCTAGTGGGCCCAAATCTTGAACAATTCCTTTAGCTATCTACACAGAAAGTGGTATTTTCTATTATAATCCTGTGGTTAGCTCTATCAAAAGAATCGTGATGACCATAAATAAAATTATTTTAGTAATGACCTTTATGGCTGTTAGTAGTATTAGTTTTACATCTATGGGAGATACTGTTCAGAGCCATTCCGTTATTACGATGAAACTGAACGATACTCTTAACGAATATGCTAAATTATTCTTAGTCAGAGACAAGGTAACTTTGATGGTCTCTTCTTTATAAAACTAATTCTTCTGGACCTGGCAAAAAATCACATATAATTTTTACCTTACCGATAGGCTCATCGGTATATTCAACTTTGCGCTTTTTCATAAATTTTATTTCCCTGTCTCCAATTTACGTAAATTCACATCTGTTCACCGTACTGGCTCTCTAGCTTCACCAATTTCGGCTTTCAGAAGGGTTCTCCTCTCGCGATTCAAACCCCGGGCTTGCGCCTTTCATTACATTGTCATAGCTCTTTATTCATAGCCCTAGAGTCTTCCCTGTGATAAGATGGGTCTCCGAATTCGGTAGAGACAACCCGCTCTGCGACCTCTGTCGCAGGTGTAATTCCCATGTAATTGCACAAAGGTGAAAAAGGGAAAATGCCTGAAATTTATATGATTGGTGGCCCCAATGGGGCAGGCAAAACGACCTCGGCGAAATCTTTATTGCCTCAGCTACTTCATTGCCATGAATACGTAAATGCCGATGCTATTGCTGCTGCACTCTCCCCTTTCGACCCAGAATCCGTCTCCATACAATCTGGTCGTCTTATGCTGGAGAGAATTCATCATCTAGCCAATCAGCAAAAAAGCTTTTCTTTTGAAACCACAATGGCTTCACGAAGCTTTGCTCCCTTTCTAGTCGAATGTAAAAAAAACAATTATGCAATCAACCTGATTTTTTTATGGCTGCAAGACCCCCATCTAGCATTAGCCAGAGTTAAAGGCCGGGTCGCACGCGGAGGACATAATATTCCCTCCGACACTATTCTGAGACGCTATAACCGCAGCATTGATAATTTTTTAAATATTTACATCCCATTGGCAGACGATTGGATTCTATACGATAATTCTTCCACAGAACCCGCAATAATCGCAGAAAAAAAAGCTGACTTTTCAGTTTATAATGCAGAGTCTTGGCAGAGATTTCAGGAGTCATCCCATGAGTAAACGCGACAACAAAGACCTCACAGACCTTTTCGAAAGAATCGATTTCGGTATCAGACGGGGTGTCGCTCAAGCGCTTGCTGAACATAAAAATTCTGGTCAAAGTATTTCCATCTGGGAAGATGGGCATGTAGTTGAGATTCCAGCAGAAAAAATTCAAATTTCAGAAAAGTATCTGTTTGATAAAAAATACTCTGACTAAAAGAATGTATGATAGAATATTAATGCGATTGAAGATCACTGATGACGTTAATTAGCTCTGCCTATCACGAAATACAATACACTCAACCATTGGATCTCGAGATTCATGTGGAAATTTTTCTTGGTACTAAGCAATTATTTTGTCAGAAACAATTTCCTGAATTATACTTTAAAAAAAAACATCCGCTAACTCATTCCCTATTCTTACTATAATATAAAAATAAGCTCTCTTATTATTGACTTTTGCAGACCATAACATCCCATATACAAATTGATAGTAATCCGGATCCAGAAACTGAATATCATGATGTATTAACGTATTAAATCAGTGGCATTCGCCACCTCATCTCTTAAATAGACCCTGAAAAATCTTTCATTAATTTGTTCATCAATCATACTAAACCCCGCTTATTGTCATTTGTCCTGACCCGAAATCTGTATCTGATTTTTCGCCTTGAATTAAATAGGAGTTCACTCGTTACAAAGAATAAACACAGTGAATATTAATACCAAAAATAGCGAAATTTATCATCAAAAATCTATTTTATCCAGGAAAGCCTTTAATCCAGTTGAAAATTTGAATCTAAATAGATACCATCAAAATTATCTCAGAAATTCAATGGGGAGCGCCAAAGAATGGCAACTGATTCAAAACGTTACACTGTTCCGACTGATGAAGATTGGGAGCCGGGTTCTGACAATCAAGTGCTAAAAAATTATCTTGGTATCAAATCTAGAGAAGATATTGAGGCTATTGAGGAACAAGAGTTAGAAAGGACAGAACTGGAATTGCTAGACATCTTTAATAAAGATCATCAATTTACTGTGGCTGATATTTGCAATATGCATGAGCTTTGGTTGGGCGATATTTATCCTTCGGCTGATAAATTTCGTACGGTAATGATGTCAAAAGCAGGTTTTCCTTTTGCCGCTCCTTCACGCATAGAACCACTCATGCAGGAATTTGAAGAAAAATATTTGGCCAAATACACTCCTTGCCATTATTCTGAGATTGATGCCCTTGCCCACGCTCTGGAAGTAGTTCATAGTGAGTTAGTCATTATTCATCCATTTCGAGAAGGAAATGGCAGAACAGCTCGCCTACTTGCTGATCTGATGGCCATGCAAGCCAAAAAAGCACCGTTAAATTATAGTTCAATTCAAACTCAAAATTTGCCCGAATTTGAGAATTACATTCAATCAATTCATGCTGGCTTTGAAGGCAATTATAAGACTATTGAGGGGATTTTTAAAAAATTATTGGAAGAGTCTACTTAACAATAGTTTGATAAATACATTTATTGCCACGACAAGGGATATTAAACTGTGCCGCCTTAATTTTAGCTTGAGTTAAGGTAAGAGCAATGCCTTCTACACCGCAGGAAGTCTCGACTGAACGTGCGACGAGCTTCTTTCTGGTAATAGGATTTTGAAGATAAGGATTAGTTTTGCTCAATGGCATTTTTTTCATATCTTTATTATATCAGATTTCTATTAAGTAGGGTGTTCTGACCAGCAGAAGCGGCGAATTTTCAAGCGCCGATTTTTTGGGGTACATTTCGGGGTATATTGCAAATGACCTTATAATAATTGTTTTATAAATCAATCAGCTAAATCGCCAATTGGCGTTCTAGTGGGCCCAATGTTCAAATTATAACTCCGTATTTTAACTGACCGATGACTTTAGCCAAAGAGCGGTGTAGAATTAGATCATAGGATACCAAAAGGCAAGTCACAATGATTGAATTATTTAATAGCTTATCGCTCGAAAGGAAAGAGCGTAAAACTTTTGCTAAGCATTTTCTTGCAAGCGTCCATTGTGAGATTCGCTCAACAAGCATTAACTCCATACTTGAAAAAAAAGAACCTTTAAAGAAAGCATTATTCGGACTAGGATTCAGAGACTGTCAAGACATTAATCAAGTTCAAATGGGATGGAGTAACGAACCAATAACATTAACTCAAAAAGTGACGCCTTCTGGTTTTAAATTCATTAGTCACGATCCAAAGCGTGAAATTCACATTGTCAATGGCACCGTAACGATTTCAGATTTTGCGTATGACAATTTAGAAAATTTTCTAACAAGATTTAATAACTTATTTATTTAATCAGTTAAAAAACATATTGAATATTTCCGATGATTCAATAATTGAGAGGGTTGGGTTACGTAAAATTGATTCCATCCTTATAAAACCAGTAACAAATATACCTGACACCCTAAATATATTTAATCCGCATTTATTTAGCATCGCACGTTCCGGTTTAATTCCTATAGATTCATTTAAAATCTCAGAGGAATCCGTACTTTTAGAAAAAAAAGAACAATTGTCTATTATAAGAACTAAACTTATAAAACAAGCAATTGATACGCTACAAGCCGATTTGGATTTCGATATAGTATCCAGACGAGAATCAAATTTTAAGGAATTTTTTTCAAAAACTCTCAAGACACTAAATCAAACACATTTTGATTTATTCATGTGGTCAGTTACAAAAGAAATGATCAAATTAATGGAGTCTCCATGAGTGAAGTTATACCTTTTCCACATCAAAGTGTAACTAATCATCGAATTTTTAATCCAATAGAATTTTCTTTAAGTTCATCAAATATTAACCCCCCCCTCATTAATTATTAAAGGAAAAGGTGAAACTAAACCTGCTGTCACCTTGTTCATACAAATAAATTCCACGGCAAAAGATTTTCCAGAAAACTCTTCGACTCTAATACATAATGAAACTGCATCCAATGAAAATAATTTTTTACTAGCTAAAGCCTTTCAAAATCTCGATATGTTAAGTCAATTACCCTGCAACTGGGATAGTCATAATGGAGAAAAACCAAGTATAAAAGCTATTAACCAAGCAAAATTATTTTTTATCTCTTTCAAAAATTTTTTTTCTCATTTACCAAATGTTTTATCCAGTCCTAATATCACTGCAAATTCTGAAGGAGATGTGGTGCTTGAATGGTGGTTTAATGAAAAAAAGTTAACTATATATATCACTTCTGAACAAATATCCTACATCAAAGTAGCTGGTGAAAGAATTGAAGACATGGAAGATGGACTTTTAGTACCCCAAAATCCTAACCAGTTAGAAGATCTGTTTTTTTGGCTCATAAGGTAGTTTATGGTATCCGACAGCGTCGAATTTTTGGGGTACATTTCGAGGTATATTGAGGATTGCATTAAAAATAATTGTATTATAAATCAACTCATTAGATCATCAATTTGCATCCTAGTGAGCCCAAATTTTGATCAATTGATTCGGATGTTTTAAATGGCAGTCATTGGTGCATGTCATCCTCCTGTATCACGTAAAAGTGAAAAAAAGTACCTATCAAATAAAAATAATGAGTAACAAGAGATGGCAATCACTATAAAATGTGTGACCTCTGTTAATTTAGTTTGCAACCTTTGTTACCATCTGCTCCTCTAGTATCTTCAGACTATTTTCAAAATCGATTTCTGCTGGACTTTTTTCTTCAATCTGACGGTTTTTAAATTTATCAAATTCAGCATTAGCATGAGCTAGCGCATCTTCATGGCTCACTTTGCCGGCATGCGTTAAAATTTCATGTTCGCTTAACCGCAGAAAATCGTCTAACTTGCCGACCCAATCTTTCATATACATAACCCGACGATTTTTGGCTTGTAGTTCGGCAAATTCCAAATAAAAAGAAACTATGCGATTCAAAGTATCCAGCTCATTCTCATTCAAATAATTTTTAGCTATCCCTATGTCAGATCGCTTGGGCATTTTAGAGGTTAAACCCATCAATGGAATATTGGCATCAGCGCGGCCTACAATAATTTCTGCAGCAGTATGACCATGAGCAGCCCAATGCATTTTATTTTGTATAACCTTAAAAAATTGCTGCGAAGTATCTGTATTGGGATCATAATCAATACTGAATGTAAACATGAGTCTGAAATACTAAATATTCAGGATCAGGTCATGCATTCAGTGTGTACAATAGTTACCTTCCTCAGAGTACCTAATATCAGTATAAAATCCTAGTGATTTGGTATAGAAATATTTAAAGAAGCTTGTTGTAAAGCGAAGCGGTGGGTAACTTGCGTTAAGCCCTTGGCGCGGATGGCGGAGGGTAGCAAGTTATCCACGGCTGAGCGTTAAGTCGCGAGAGGTGGTGGGCAACGGTGGGTAACAGGGATGTTATCCACGCTTGTCCACAGCCTCCGCGGACTGTCACACAATCCTGCAAGTCGAGAGCGTGAAGGGGGTTCATTCGATGCTATGGATTGGCGATGAATGGCTCGAGATGGGGCGCTGACTGCGGAGAATGTTTCGGCGAAAAAATTTTTTGAAACAATTCCTTTAATGCTGTCTGCATCTGCTGAGCAGATTCTAAATCGGTTTTTTCTTTTACTTTTTTGTCGAGGTCTGCAAAAGTAATTCCTTCCTTTAAAAAAGCACAAGCATTCGGTAAAGATTTTAATTTTTCATAGGGAGTCATTATATTTTTATAGGGATATGTCTTTTTTTCTTTTCCTCGAGAATTTATTTTGATGGTCGCAAAATAAGAGGGACGATGAAAGTTCAGATAGGGATTTAAATAGCGCTGAGAAAATAAATTCATTTCCTTAGCCCAGTATTTTGAAATAAAACTGTAGCCAAAATATTTACGAACAATACTGCCATTTTTGCTTTCAACTAATCCGTTATCATTGCTTCGACGTGGACGAGATTTCGTAAATTCAATCAGCAATTTATTTAAAAGCTGCGCAACGACTTTATTCACGTATTCAGATCCATTATCGGTATGAAAACCCCTAATTTTGAAAGGAAAGGCATCAAGGATATCACGTAGAATTGGGATCAAGTAACGCTCACTAATATGCTCGACGCTACAAACTATTTCGAATTGCGTGACTTCATCGACGGTGTTGATATGATAAACCCCTTTTTCTTTATTTTGGTCTCCTTGATGCACGGTATCGACTCGCAGATATCCCGGTTCTCCATTGGGCATTGGCCGACGCCGGCAACCAATTTCTACTTTCGATTTTTGTGTCTTTGTAAAATGACGGCGTTGATTTTGATCAGTGGATGAGCGGCGCAAATTATAAATATGGGCGATAGAAATTTGAGACAATCTTTCATAATTTAAATCACCATAGAGGGTATAGGCACGCTCAAATAATTTTTTAGTGGCTCCTCCACTTAATGTTTGATGGCAGGCATCTGTCTTGGCCAACAGCAAAATATCGTTCTGCTGGTACCGATGGGGAAACACATGACGAGGCTTACGGTTTGCGCCAATTTTTCGATCTGTTTTGTATTGCTTGATCAATCGGGTCAATGGTTGCCGAGAGTAGCCGGTGACCTTACGTAGATAACCCTGGGCAACTCCCTTATCGCGTTTCCCCAAACGGAAGTAATCTAACTTCACCAGCATCTGTGTGAGCCAAGCATAGGCTTCCTGGCGATCCTGAGGCGTAAAGGCTACCGATTCTGTACCCGCGACAAATTTCTTGATCTGATCAAGCCCTTCGAGATGGTTAGCGTTCATATAGTTTTCATGCTCCTTAGCATGACCCTATTTTGAATACTTAGGGGGAAACTCTATCTTCGTTCAGACTCATTTGCATTAGAATCAAATCCTCGCTTCAGACTCATGTTGCATTGGACAAGACTGTCTTATCAAAGACTAGCCTGTGTTTTTCTAAACCATTACATCTTATGGAGACTAGACTGCTCATCGCTCTGCTGGAGAAAAAACGTATTTTATTCTTGTTGGATGGCGCCGATGAAATGCCCGCAGAACAATCTTATGATCTGCGTAATGTATATAAAGAACTTTTGGGCTATTCATATTACTTAATGACTACTCGTCCCTATCGACTACCGCCACTATCATCATTTGATTACTCATGGAAAATTTTGGGTTTTAATCTCAGCGAAGCGTGTCAATATGTCGAAAAATTTTTTGATGCCTTGGGTTCGGAAAAAGAAGAAAAAATAGAAACATTGCCGGCAGATGTTAAAGAAGAAAAAAAATCAATTGTAACCGATAAAAAGTCGGATGTAATCATTGAACAGATCAAAAAAAATCCAGTATGGCGTACATTAAGCCGTTCACCTTTATTACTCGAATTAGCTTGTACTTTACAACACCAGGTTCCTGAAATTAAATTTTTGGCTTCGATGAGAACGACAGATTTATATCAGGGAATTTTGCAGCAACTATTCTGGCAATATTTACACGAAACCTTAAAAAAGCCTATCAAAGGAACCACGAGAAAAACGAGTATGCAGCATCCGTGGTCAAAAACAGTAATTCAAGTATTGCAACAACTTGCTTTAGTTGCCAAGGAAGCTGACCAGATTAATATAACCACATTATTACTAGAGCAAGTATTAAAGGGCTGTGATTATGAAAGAGCGCAAGCTCAGGATATCCTCGAATGCAGTATATTAAAGCCCACTACCAGTGATGATCAAGGGATTAACGCTTGTTACTTTGCTCATACTAGTTTTTTGGACTTTTTTCTCGCTCAATTAATAGCTGAGCAAATAAACAGAACAGCTCCACCACAAATTGATTTAGAATGGATACAGCAACATCGGTATGGTCCTGCTTATTACCCGGTATGGGCGTTTGTAGCGGGAATACTACGTATTAATAATTCTTCAGAAAAATTAGATTTATTTTTTAACCTTCTATTAGCCGAACCCCGTTATGGCAGTTTTTATGAGATTCCTTTATTGATGAATTGTTTAGAACAATGCATTGCAATTCTTGTAGATCCTATTATAGCACCACAGAATTTGATGGAACATTTGATCGTTAAGATAAAAACTATCTTATTGGATCTCATGACTGATGGGAATCACGAAATTCCTGCAACCTGGTTAAATATTTTAAGCCTCAGTCCTGTTGTTTTACAGAGAATGGATTTAATCACTTCATTAAGATTCCAACTCAAAGATCAACAACAGCAAGTGCGTGCAGCTATTATTTATTAGAGTTAGGCTATGCTCCTGCGGAAAAAGACCAAGAGGAAATAATTGGTATTTTTATACGCTATATCAAACAAAAACCAGCCACACACTGGCATGAAAAAATTTTTAATACACTACTAAAATTACCCGAAACAGTTTCCTTCTCTCAGGATCAAGTCAAGGAATTGGATAAATTATTACCAGTGATTTTCCAGTCTCCCGATTCAACGCCGGTGATGCGCCAACTCGCGCAGCAAGCTATGTTAAAACGTTCGGTGACTGCTGAGTTCTCTCAGTCTGCTCAGAATCAATTATCCAAACTACAAACTCAAGGGACGCTCAATGAAAAGGTGAATACCATAAATAAATTAATACCGCTGATTTCTTTTTGCAATCCAACCCAAATTGAAGAAAACGCTCTTATCATCGCCGGTATGCTGGATGAAAAATTATCCGAAAATAAACAAATGCCTGTAGTCGCCTATGCTCTAGGAAGGTGTTACTCAATGGATACAAAGCAGACATTGAAGTCTATCTCTCGATGGAATGCCTCTGAGCTTACCCTTAAACAGGCTATCCTGCTAGCGGCAGCTGGGAAACAGTGTCCTAATCCAGCCAAAATACAAGTATTTATTAAGGACAATTTTGCTTTACTATCTTTAATACAACAAGAGTGGGCTATGCACGCCTTAATAGACTTAATACAGGAGCAAGTCGACTCTGATTTTGTATTTTCTCCTCCTATGCTGAAATTCCTAATCAATACTATGCCAGAACGTTTTACTTCTCTGCCTGACAGTTCTTGGGAGCTGGGCTTTACAGAAGATTATACCTCATTGCTATCCGCTAAAGGGTTTATGGATAAATTGAGTCACTTACCCCCTCAGGCAATATTAGCTATTTCTAACTCATGTCAGCATCAAAACGATGGCCTGTTAATTTTACTGCTCAGTAGTACCTATCACCAGGGTTTAACCTTAACCCTACACAGTAAAAAACAAGAGATTATTTTACAAAGCGGTAAGAAAACATATAAAAGTGGTATGCCATCAGAAAAACTCATAGAATTACAAAAAACGATCACCGAACAATTTCCTGTTGTAAACCTGCTTTCCTCATCAGAATTGACATTCTCGAGCGACTCTTCGATGATGAAAACAGAGAGAACGGAAACGACCCTAAAATCTGATCGAGGAAAACGGAAGCATACAAATTCTTCGAAATCTAGGTTATCAGTACCCTCTTTGTTTCTAAATCAAAGCTCAGCAGCGGTGAAACCCGAAGAGAGTAAATCTAAACAATCACGAACTGGCTCAAGTCCTTCTTCCTCATCATCATCATCTTCTTCTTCATCCTCTTAACTCCAATTCTTAATAATTAAACACCCAATCTATTTAATTTAAGAAAAAGTAAACTGCGTTGAAGTGGTATTCGCGATAAAGTTCTGTTTAATTTTTTCATAAGCCTGTATAAATAAATCGTATAAGCTCACACTCTCAGATTCCGCCCCGTGTAAACAACACCGATTCAACAACAATTGATCTCGCAAGATAGGAAATAATTGCTCTATCTTACTGCTAGGTCCTTGGCAAATATAGTATTTGACTTTGTTAGATTTGTCTTCCAATAGTAACCCAATGCTTTGTGATTTATCCTGCAATGGTTTAATAATATTAGTCAGTTTGGAATCCAGCGGTAAGGTGATAGAAAAATAAATAGAGTCTTGTCCTTGCTTATCAACAAATAACTCTACACTTTTTGCCCGATCTCCCCATTCTGCATAACTAAGTCCAAAATATTGATCACTGTGATTTACCGGCGAGCTACCGTCTAGTACACACATGACGAACTCATCGGTTGGGGTGAAACTGTATTTTTCTGTGGTAGGTTCCATCCTTGGGCTAAGGCCTCTGTCTTGCTCTTTAAATAGCTTAGGATTCATATGTTTTCCCCTGTAAATTTGTTATTTATGAGTATATTATACCGTATCTTACCCTATAATACCAATTAATTCAGTTCTAATGGAATGATTCCGCCACCTTTAAACCGGCGTTAAAATGAGCCAGAAGGATTTTTTAACCATTAAATTCTATGATAAATATTACTACAGGCGGAATTGACTTAGCAAAGCAAGTATTCCAACTCTAATTTTTGTACCCCACAGAGGCTAAATACGCTGTAAATATTTGACTTAATCAAACCTTAAGAATTTTCTAGTTGACAAATATTGTTCTGGTCAAGTAAAACTAGACACATTTTTAAAGAGATTTTCATATAATTTTTCAAATTGCATCGGACTGATATAATTCAGTGTGTAATGC
>JAFEDN010000489.1 GCA_018241585.1 Pseudomonadota bacterium
CTCCGGGAGGTAATTTAAAAGTTCTTTCCCCAAAAGTAATCACATTGGGTTTATGCATTTTGCGGTCATGAGCGCGTAATGAGGCTGGTTCAACAATTCGTAGAGTTACTCTCTTTTTTCCCATGCTATTGGTTTCACCCTCAGCGCTGGTTTGTTTATAACCCATTTCACCTTTGCTCATTTGCCCGGTTCCCATCGACCCTGAGGGAGGCATTTGTTCCGAGTTGGGAGCTTGGCCTGCGGCAGGAGTTTGAGCTTGGCAAATACCAATGACGGATAAAGCGGCAATAGCGCCGATAGTAATTTTTTTCATGTACGATTCTCCTTAAAAAATTGACAAAATTTAAACATAAATATAGAACATCCATGGTCTATTGCCAGGTTATAGAACAGTTCTGAATGTCGGGTTTAACATCGTTGCTAATGTTAAGAGTTAGATTGCGGATGGTTTGTTTACCCATAGGCGGCATGTTCCAATTACAATTTTTACTCGGTTTGCCAGTACTGAGCATGGTAATGGCAGCAGGGTAACGATAATCTACCGTAAGCATTTTAACTTCACCTGGGCCTAAATTGATAAATTGGTTAGTAGCACCAAAATTAAGGTTTTGCGAAACGGATGAATCATTAATGACAGTTAGCCGCATAGATTCAGCATGTCCATAACTAGCAGCAGCTAAAAATAATAAAGCGGTCAGATTCATTATTTTTTTCATGAGAACCTCCTTTTCTCTATAGTTGATCAAATATAAATTAATTTTGTAAAAATATTGCTCTGTTTAATTATAGTACAGATACAAATTTTGACCAATTATCGATTATAAGGAAATTGATTGTAGGGGTCGCCAGGATAATTGGGATATTTAGACATATTTAATGTGGGACATTTAACAAAAATAGTTCCATTGGGCACAGTATAGGTAGGAGTTTGTACACTGTAAAAATTACTGACTGCAAATTTACAGGCTTTCCAGCAATTGAGATTAGCGATCGCACATTTTGCAGAGCAGAAGACATCTTCTCTCAGTCTAGGAACCACCACGGTATAACCTGGATGAGCATTGAGTAAGGCGACGGTGTAATTGTTATTGACCAGCGCTTGGGTTGGCCCCCCCGTCTGGGTATCAGGCAACCCAGGATTAACGTCCATATATAAGGCCCCAGAATTAATAAAATCAGAGCATGAGGCAGGATTAGGGGTATAATTGATTACCATATTATAAAAGTAACCATTAGCGAACACGGGACAACTCAAAAAAAAACTTAACCAGACTGCTTTAGTAACTTTCATATTTACCAGTATAGCAGTCAACTTGATCAAAATTTAAACAGAAATTAAGAATTAGAATGGAATATCAAAAATTAGCATGACATAGGTAGAAAATAACAATAGATGTAAAATCCCCTGCAAAAGACTAGTACGTCCACTCAGAAACGTCACTATTGAAACCACCAAACTGAGTAAAAGTAAGGTCATATTATTTTTATTTAACCCTAAAACGATATTTTGGCTTTTAAAAAGTGAAAAACTCAACACTACAGGTATGGTTAAGGCGGTAGTCGTTAATACCGAGCCTAATGCAATATTGACTGATCGCTGCAAATGGTTAGATAAAGAAGCGCGTATAGCACTAACCCCTTCTGGAGTTAAAACTAAAATCGCTACTAGTAAACCACCAAAACCTGGAGGAAGCTGAAAGCTTGCCATTAAAACATCTATTGGTAAGGCAATTTGTTTGGCAATGACCAGTGTTGGCGTTAAATACGCCAGCAATAAAACGCCATGATATATTGCTCTCCGTGGGGTGTAACGCAGGTGAATTTTAAGAGGTTTGCAAGGCTCATGAGCATCAAATGGACAAACAAAATGTTTGGTATGACTGAGCGTTTGCATAATCAAAAAAACACTATAAATTATAATGGAGTTGCAGATAAGAAATAAGGTTTGTCCTGTAGAAAACGTACGCTCTGGAGTGGCTTTAGTGAAATCAGGTAAAACCAAAGCCATAACCGCCAGTATTAAAATTACACTGACAAATTCAAGCGATCCTCTCAAATTGTAGCGTTGTTCACGATAACGGATACTTCCTACCAACAGGCTGAGTCCTACTATCCCGTTCAATACGATCATGATAATCGAGTATATAGTATCCCGTACTAACGTAGGATTTTTCCCAAGAATTAGTAAGTTCACAATGGTGATGATCTCAATTGAAGAAACGCTTAATGTCAGCAATAGTGTGCCTAGAGGCTCGCGCACAGACTCAGCCAGCATTTCAACATGATGGGCAATTTCGAATGAGTTCCAAATGACGAGGATGAGCAGCCAGGAAAAACAAAGGGTAAAAAGGACCGGCTGACTTGGATTACCGAAAATTTTAATATTTAAATGGAATATAAAAAAAACTAGAACCGTTAACCATGCAATCCATAACGGCGCTTCATGGAAAAGTAGAATGTCTTTTACTTTTCTGGCCATCATACTTAAAGTATAGCGCTGCATGATGTTTGGAGTCAAAAAAGCGACAATCGCCGCGGCTTTCGCCGCTTCTCGGAAGCGGCTCCCTGTTCCGATACCGAATCTCAGCAAAGCTGTGATTCGGTAATGAAGGGAAAGGTCGCTCCGCTCTCCTCTCCCTTGCGATCCCTCATCAGGTAAGGAATGATTTTGGTGGAAGGTTGCTTATAGTTGATTCAGGAATCGAGGCAATTGTTCAAGGGCATATAGGGGCACATTGAGTACTTGGTTATTTTTGCACAAATTTAATAAAGAAGTTCTGAGTAATAAAGCAGGTTGAAATTTTTCTAAAAATACTAATAAACTTTTTTTCTGAAGTGAAATTCCAGCTTTAACTTCCAAAGGTAAGGTCTTATTATTCGCTTCAATTAAGAAGTCAATTTCAGCTTTCCCTTCGCTTTTCCAATAATGCAGCGGTTTCCTAAAGCCCGCTGTTAGCGTTTGAGCAACATAATTCTCAGTTAGTGCTCCAGAAAATTCCTTAAATAGTTGTTCTTGCTCTAATAGAATTCTCGGGTCTACCTGATTCATATTGCTTAACAAGCCAACATCCAACAAGTAAGTTTTAAAAGCTTGGTGATCCAGATAATGTTGTAATGGTAACTGCGGAATACTAACTTGTTTGCAATTTAAAATTAAATCAGCATCGATTAACCAGTGAATTGCATTTTCATATTCTCGTCCACGCGCACTTTTCTTTAGTACGGAATATACAAATTTTTTGTTTTCTTTAGCTAATTGGCTCGGGACCGCTTGCCACACGCTTGAAATTCTTCCGAGCTCTATCTTTGGAGCATGTTTAGCGAAATCAAGCTCATATGCTCGTAAAATGTCAGCTTGGACCTGTTGTACCTGACGCCAGTCTTGGGTTTGAGAATATTGGTACACAGCCTCAGGCATGCCGCCAACATAAAAATATGTTTTTAATAATTCTGTTAATTCCTGATGAAATAATTCTGCAATAGAATCAGTGGGGTGAATGCTGTTTAACAGGTCAGCCCATTGGTTTTTTCCTATCGCATGTAAAAATTCCATAAATGATAACGGATATAAATGCTGAAACGTTACTTTGCCGACAGGAAATCCATGAGTATGGGCTAGTTTTATACCAAGCAGTGAACCAGCAGCAATAATGTGGTATTGAGGTGCGTCTTCATAGAAATATTTTAAACAATTTAACGCGGCTGGGCATTCTTGAACTTCGTCAAAAATGATTAAAGTTATTTCAGGCTCAATAGGAATATTAAAATAAAGTGTTAATTTCTTAATAATCTCCACTGCCTGTAAATCTTGAGCGAATAATGAACCCAACTTGGCCATTTTTTCGAAATTAATGTAAACAAGATGCTGATACTGCTGAACGCCAAATTGGAGTTAACGATCAAGAAGGTGAGCATGATGTGAGCAATGCTATCGCCAAGGTCCGGCAAAATTATAGTTTTGCAAATAACTGCGCGCATTTTCTTGCAACACGTTTTTTCCATGCGCCTTTGTGATAGCCATAAGCAGCTATTAGCGGAAAAGCAATGGTGGCTTCACAGTAGACCATTTGTTCATAGGTCATCGAAACTTTTCCCCATGAACAAGCTTCTTTCAAGGTTGAACCCGATAAGGCGCCGTCGCGTTCATCTGCAACAGTGATTTGAATGGCGTATTTATGCATTGGAACATCTTCTCTGAGCATTTCTGCAGCAACCACAATGTCTTGAGCGAAGTTTTTAGGCACTCCGCCCCCTAACATCAATAAACCGGTTTCTTCTTTTTGAATTTTCAACTGGGTCAATTCACGGAAATCTTTTACCGAATCAATGTGAACGTGGCCATTCGGACGATTTTCTTGATGCATGACTAGTCCAAAACCAGCGCTGCAATCACTAAAAGCGGGGACGAAAATGGGGACTTCATGTTGATATGCTTGCCGTATGATCGAATCTTGTCCTTGGTTTTTTTGGATCAGGTATTTAGCCATTTCAGCAATGAATTCCCGGGAAGAGTAAGCTCCTGGCGCTAACTGATTAGCGATTTCTAAAATGGTATTATCACAAACCCGCAATTCGTCTTCATTGATTAAAGTATCGTAAATTCTATCAATGGCAAGTTCGCGCAATTCATTATCATTTAAAGTAGGTGAACCTTGATAGTGAGCAAAACCCAGTGCTTCGAAAAAATCCTGGTCGACAATATTCGCCCCGGTGGAAACAATCGCATCAATCATTCTGTTTTTGATCAAATCCACGATAACATTTTTCATGCCGGCGCTCACTAATGAACCTGCTAAACATAAGATAATGGTACAGGATTGATCTTCCAACATCTGTTGGTAGATGTGAGCAGCTCGAGCTAAATTGCGGGCTTGGAAAGCCGTGTATTCCATGGCATCGACCATGGCGCACACATCCATCTCGGTAATGTTAATGTGTTGTACTTTTTTGCTTAATAAATGGTTTTTTTTAGTCACTGCGTGTCTCCAAAAAGATTAATCTTCGAGATAGGTGTAGCCTTGTAGAGCCTGTTGAACGATAGAGTCTTCGTCAAAACGTGCTAAAACTTCACTGTTAGTATCAAAGTTAACGTAACGTAACATGGTTTCTATGGTATCGCCATGCTGTATATTGCATAATTCGTAGCTGCCATCTGGTTTAACAACCACGTTTAATGAATGGGTATCGCCAAATAGGTTATGCATATCCCCTAAAATTTCTTGATAAGCTCCGATTAAAAAAATACCTAGATAATTGGGCTGAGTGGGGTCAATTGAAGGCAGTGGTATCGTGGTTTCTAAGCCGTCATGATCGACATAGCGGTCCACTCGGCCGTCTGAATCACAGGTGATATCTTGCAACACCCCTCGGAAAGAAAGAGGTTTGTTAAGACCACTGATCGGAAGAATAGGGAAAGGCTGATCTATAGCCCATGCATCCGGTAAGGATTGAAATAAAGAAAAATTAACGTAGTATTTATCGGCTAATTTTTCATTTAATTCGTCAATAATCGGCCGGTGGCTACGTACACTGGGACTAAGTAATGCTCTCACTTTATGACAAATCGTATAATAAATATGTTCGATACGGGCCCATACTTGAAGATTAATTAATCCATGCACATACATGCCATGTGCTTCCTGCATCCAATAACAGGCGTCGTGGTAAACTTCGATTACTGAACGAGCAGATATATTGTTGAGTTGGTACCACAAAGTCTGTAATACAGGGGGATCATCTTCAGTAACAGATTTTATTTTTTGATCGTAAGGCGCTCGTTCCATGTCGATAATATTAGTCAGCAGTACCGCGTGGTGAGCGGTGATAGCGCGGCCTGATTCAGTGATAATATGAGGGTGGGGTAAATCTTCTACTTCGCAGATTTCGGCAAAAGCGCTAACAATGTTATTAGCATACTCTTTCAGAGAATAATTCATCGAATAAGTAGAGCGAGTCCGCGTACCATCGTAGTCAATGGCTAATCCCCCTCCCAAGTCAACTGTCTGAATGGGGATGCCCATGCGGTGGAGTTCCACGTAGTAGCGTGCGCCTTCATAAACGCATTTTTGAATATCACCAATATTGGCGATTTGTGAACCTAAGTGAAAATGTAGAACTTTGAGCCAATGACGTTTATTCAGCTGGGTTAAACGTTCAGCGATTTCCAAGGTTTGAGCTACAGAGAAACCGAATTTAGCTTTTTCACCTCCAGTATCCTGCCATTGACCCTCACAGGTGGAGGCCAGGCGGACCCGAATGCCAACATGAGGTTCGAGGTCATCGCCCAGTCTTTGAACTTCATCACATAACAAAGACAACTCTGCCATTCTTTCTAAAATGATATAAACAGTGAATCCTGATTTAAGCGCTAATAAAGCCAGCCGGATGTATTCACGATCTTTGTAACCATTGCAAACCAGAGTAATGCGCTTATTTGCTGCGGTGATCAAAGCGGCAATGAGTTCCGCTTTACTGCCTACTTCTAACCCCACCCGCCCTTGTGAATGCTGAATCATTTGCTCAACAACATAACGTTGCTGATTAACCTTAATCGGGTAAGCGGTGAGATAATGTCCTTGGTAATCGTTCTGGTCGATGGCTTGTTGGAAGGCAGATTGCAGGGCGTCGATTCGATGATGAATAATATCGGTAAAACGAACTAAAACAGGAAAACTGATACTAGTCTGATTTATTTGGGCTATCAATTGAGACAAGTCGATGACCGTTTCACTTCGAGGCCCTTGCGGATAAACTACGACCGAACCGTTTTCATTGATATCAAAATAACCACCACTCCAGTGAGTGATGTTGTATGCCTTTCGAGCTTGTTCAACTTGCTCTACGTAAATTTGTTCTCTCTCTGTCAATTCTCGTATTCTCTCGCTGATTTTAACTGTCTAATAATAAAATAAACCTTTATCCCAATAGGGGACCCAAAGTGAAAGGAGGGCGGAGCGGCCTTTCCTTTCATTCCCGTCCTTCAAGCCTTGCTTGAATGCGGGATCATAACCAAATTCACACGCGAAGTGGGAATGGCTGGCATTATATCAAAAATTGTTTTGATGATATACTATTGATTTTCAAAAAAGGGGTGAATTTGTGAAGTTATATTATTCCTTATTGCGGGCTGTCGTAATCTCATTCTGTGTTGCCGGCCCCATCTATGCTGCAAATCAGTCCTTGCCCATACCTCAAGCGACTAACCTGCCCCAGAAAATGGGTGAAATTAATGTTATTTCTGTCCGGGGAGCTATTCATTTAACCCTGCAGCAGACTGCAGATAGCTCTGAAAATTTTTATAAAGTGATGGAAAATAAAAAGAATGTACTGGTTCAAATGCAAAATGGCACTCTTTATCTCAGCGCAGGGAGTAACCAGGCTGATACGTTAGTTACGGTTGGTTTGTATAAGCTGAATAAACTTTTGGTTAGCGGAGGAGCTTCAGTCAGTAGTAACCAATTAACCAGCTCTGAACTAGCTATCAATTCAGATCATGGTGGCGATATCAGTTTAAAGGGAATGATCAAACTTAACCAACTGATCAGTACCGGGTCCGGGATGATTAACATACAATGGGTAGATAGCCCTCGATTGTATATTGAAGCCGGCGATGCCAGCAAAATCCAGTTGGCAGGGATTGCGAATATGGTACAAGCTAGACTAAAAGATCGCAGTCAATTTCAGGGGAAATATTTGCGAATAGGTACGATTTTTATCCAAACCAAGGACTATGCCACAGCTAAATTATTAGTAAATGATAGCTTACGAGCTTTTGCTTACAACCACAGCAATATTTATTACTATAAAAAACCTGCAGAACTTACTGAACACACGGAAGATTCTGGGAATGTTTTACAATTAGGTTGGGGGCAATGACATGAC
>JAFEDN010000048.1 GCA_018241585.1 Pseudomonadota bacterium
TGTGGATGGCCCCGGAACAATTTGAGGACAAACCCCTCCCAGCGACTGAAAAAGTCGATATTTACGCCTATGGTTTAATTTTATGGGAATTAATCATTAAACCTTATCGTACGCCATTTAAAGGCCGGGATTTAAAAGAATTAAAGTTGGCGAAAATTTTGGACCATCAGGAAACCATTCCTCAGAATTGCCCATCCGATTTTAAACGAATCATACGGGATTGCTGGAACCGAACACCTGATCAGCGTCCAACGGCGCATCAGTTGGTGGCAAGTCTCAAACCGCTATTTAAAAAAGCTGAATCGACTCAAAAAGATATACCGTCGCCAACAACGCCGGTAGTTAAATCCAACTTCTAAGTTGAGGCTATTAACGGAGCTCATAATAATTCAATGCACATAACTATTCAGCCGGGTACTCATTCACGGGGTAGATGGGAACATCTAATTTTGTAAAGTTGCCGAAGGCCGGACTCGAACCGGCACGACTTTCGCCACAGACACCTCAAGCCTGCGTGTATACCAATTTCACCACTTCGGCAATCAACTACTGTTTTGTGGAAGCAGGTCCCTCGTTTTTAGGGCTGGCAGGACTGCTCGATACCGGGGTTGAAGGAACAATGTTATCTAAAATTTGATTGCTGTGCTGCTGTTGATGTGAAGCCAGATAGCTTAACGCTAAACTGGTAACAAAAAAAACAGCGGCTAAAATTGCTGTTAATTTCATAAAGAAACTCATCGCGCCAACACTGCCGAACATGGTATTGGAAGCGCCGCTGCCGAAAGCAGCTCCGGCATCAGCTCCTTTACCATGCTGCATCAGCACTAAAATAATAATGGCCAAAGAAGCCAAAATATGTAAAGCTAATATCGCTATTTGCATTTTTGTATAATCTCAATAAATTGTTTTGCTATCAACGATGCTCCGCCTACCAAAGCGCCATCAATATCTTTCTGGTTAAATAATTCCGCAGCGTTGTCCGCTTTAACACTGCCACCATACAGGATGCGAACCGCAGCGGCCAGGTCGGAACTAGTTCGGTTAAGTTGTGCTCTTATTGCTTGATGGACTTCCTGTGCTTGTTCCGGGGTTGCATTTAGACCAGTACCAATGGCCCAAACCGGTTCGTAAGCAATAACGGCTTGGGTTAAATTGGGCAAATTATCTGCTAATCTTAGGACAACTGCAAGTTGCCGTTCTACCACTTGCAAGGTTTTACCTTGCTCGCGCTCAGAAGCGGTTTCACCCACGCATAAGATCGGACTCATCTGCTGCCCTAGCGCAGCCACAAATTTGGCGGCAACCAACTCGTCGGTTTCGCCGCAGTAGGTTCTCCGTTCAGAATGGCCGACAATAACATAACGGCATCCCAAGTCCTGTAGCATGGAAACCGCAATTTCTCCAGTAAAAGCGCCGGCAGCATGGTGGGAAACGTTTTGGCCGCCCCAATGAATTACTGTGCCTTGCAAGGAATGCTTAACCACATCCAAGTAGACAAAAGGAGGAAATACTACCACCTCGGCATCTGCTTTTTCAGAGCAAAAACTAGTTAACTCTTTGAGTAACTCACGAATTCCAGACGTGGAACCGTTCATTTTCCAATTGCCGGCAATTAATTTTTTTCGCATCGAAATATTCTAACGTATCGATCGGCCGCTGTCGATATTGATGGTTTGACCCGTGATCGCCTGCTGGCTGATCAAAAATAACATCGCCTGAGCGATATCTTCAGGTTTAGGGAAACGGTCCAATAAAGTTCTGGCTTTTAGTGTGTGCAACATGTTTGAGTCCTGCTGCAAGGCTTCTGAAGGGAGCGTAACACCCGGAGCAATCGCATTGACTCGGATAGCAGGAGCCAATTCACGAGCTAAGGTCTTAGTCAACATAATAATACCGGCTTTAGCAATTGAATAGACAGGATAGTTTTTTAAGGGTTTGATCCCATGGATATCAGCTATATTGATGATGCTGCCTTGATTTTTTTGTAAAAAAGGTGCGGCCGCCTGAGATAAAAAGAATGGCGCCTTTAGATTGGTATTCAATAAATCCTGCCATTGTTGTTCGGTAGTTTTACCCATTGGAGTGGGATAAAAGCTGGAAGCATTGTTGATTAAGATATCTAATCTTCCCCATTTTTGATGCGCTTCTGTGATAATGGATTGATAATGGGAGAACTGATTTAAGTCTCCAGTGACCCGGGCAGCAGAATCGGGACGGTTTTGATTAAGGGAGTGGATTAATCGATCGGCGGCTTCCACTGACTGATGGCAATGAATAATAACGTTATAGCCGGCAAGATGTAACGTTTCAGCAATTACCGCACCAATACGGCGGGCAGCGCCAGTGATGAGCGCAATACAACGACTGGAATTAATTGAATAATGATTCATCAAAAAAACGCTGACGGTAGTGTTCAACTTCTGATTTTACCACCGTTTTGTCCGAAATTTTCTGCAAGTTACTGATCAGATCATTAGCCATGATCAATCGATGAGTCAATAACTTTGCGACGTTGTAACTCATTCTTAAAGCGATCGTATCTCGTTGCAGTATTCTTTGCTCAAATTTCTGCCCATCTACCACCAAAAGCTCGGAATCTGCGGCGGCACGAACTGTTGCTGATCGAATTCTCTGACCAAACACACACACCTCACCAATAACTGCTCCAGCTTCAATGACCGCGATTACAGCATCGTCGGTATTTTTAGACTTAATTAATACTTCCATCTTTCCGGAGACCAAAAGATGCATACTGTTTCCTGGATCATTCTGACGCCATAACATCTCGCCTTTTTTTAAGCGCATTGGCTCGGGCAGGGAGGATAGAAACTCCTCGACTTCTTCTTGTTTAAGACCTTCAAATAATAAATTTTCACGTATATTCTTTGCCATTAGGTGAAATTCCTTGTTTTATAAGCCTAAGGTGAGTGACGCCTTGATAACCCTACCAATTCCAATCAGAAAAGCAGCTTCTCGAAGAGAACAATTTTTCGCTTTGGCGGTTTTAACAACCCGGTCAAAGGCATCTGACATATAATTACCGAGCTCTTTATGAACCTGGTCAAGAGTCCAACGAAATTGCTGGATATTTTGCACCCATTCAAAATAGGACACCGTGACACCTCCGGCATTGGCCAAAATATCCGGCGCCACAATAATCCCTCTTTTCATAAATATTTCATCGGCTTCTGGGAACGTGGGACCGTTAGCAGCCTCCACCAGATAGCGGCACTGGACTGCTTCGGCTAAATGCTTATCAAATACATCCCCTAACGCCGCTGGAATCAGCACGTCACATTTGGTAACCAATAATTGATCATTGGTGATCGATTTCGCTTCTGGAAAATCTTTTAAGCTTCTGTTTTTATCAAAATGACTTTTAAGTTTATTGATATCTAAACCTTGCTCAGCGAACACACCACCGCCGACATCAGAAACCGCAATTACCTTGGCGCCTTTTTCAAACAAGATCCTGGCGGTATGATAACCTACATTGCCAAAGCCTTGGATGACCACTCTAGCGTCGGACAACTTGAGATTTTCCAATAGCAATAATTTTTCAGTAGTGATGACCACGCCGCGGCCCGTGGCCTCCTCCCGGCCTTCAGAGCCGTACAAAAACAGGGGCTTGCCAGTCACTACTCCGGGTGAAAAACCGCTATATTTGGAATACTCCGACATGACCCAAGCCATGACTTGAGCGTTAGTATTGACATCCGGCGCAGGAATATCTTTGTATGGCCCGATGATTTCTTTTATTTTATTGGTAAAGGTTTTAGTCATCCGCTCCATTTCACCAGAGGAGAGTTGGTTCGGATCACAACAAATCCCGCCTTTCGCGCCGCCAAAAGGTAAACGCAACAGAGAAGTCTTCCACGTCATTAACGAGGCTAAAGAATGCACTTCATCCTCATCCACACTAGGGTGATAACGCAGTCCGCCCTTCATTGGACCAAGGGAGTTATTATGCTGAACTCGGAAACTAGTGAAATTAGCTAGCTGACCATTATCCAGTTGAATAGTGACATCAGTTTTAACTACCCGGTAAGGTCTTTCGATGCTTTGCGCTAAAGTATCGGAAATATCGAGCATGTCGATAGCATGCTTAAGATAGTATTGTGTGGCTTCAATGCCCATATGAATCCCTGTCAGGTCTGTTTACATTTCTACCCCAGCCTACTGAAATGTAAAAAGTCCCCCTATTTTAACATTCTTTTGATTTTAGCTTTATCCAAAGAGCTTCTTTCAAACAATGCAAATGTTATTTCGCCCCATCGGCTTGCCAACTCATTGCTAATTTGAGCTTTTTCCTGAGCAGAAGCCTGGCCGATATCTGCATTTTTAACGCTCCCTAATTGAATAATAGCATAATCGCCGCTGTTCAATAGAATACTAGTGGTTGATTTTTTGGATGGATCAGAGGAAGGCGCTAAGTTAAAGGCGGCTCCGAGAATTTGTTCAGGGGTTTTTTTATCTTCCAAAGTCACATCATTCTGATCAATCCATTGCAACTGATAACGTTTAGCTAATGCTGCCGGCTGCCCCTGCTCCAAAGCCTGCTGAATCTGGTAGGCCCGCAACCCTGCTTCTTTCTGGGCCTGTTGCTTTTGCAATAAATCTTTAATTTGATCATGGATTTCCGCCAACGGCTGAATTTGAGTAGCACGTTTTTCGGCAACCCTTAAAACTAAGTAACTACCATCTTTTAATTCTATTGCTTCACTGTTATTGTTTTGTTTGTAGACTTCATCACTAAATAGAGCATTCAAAACCTTAGGGTCTTGAAACAAGGGGTTATTTTTTAAACCCTGTTTAGACATGAAATCGGTTGTTTGAATTGCTATTCCTAAATCTTTGGAGGCCGGTTCTAAGGTAGATGGGTTAGTGTAGGTCAAGTTTTCCAATTGCTCACTTTTTGAGGCCATTAATTGATTGACCTTCTGCTGGCTTAATATTTTTTCAATGTCGGCCTTTACGGCTTCGAAAGATTTATTAGTATATTCCGCGGTATGCTGCTGATAATATTGTTGCAGTTCCTCGGGAGTAATTTTTACTTCAGATTGAAAATCTTGCGGGGTCAGCAATAAATAAGCGGCTTTGACTTGCTCAGGTACTCTAAAGTCTTCTTGGTGCTGTTGATAATAAGCATTAATCTGATCATCATTAGGCGGTACTTTTTGGCTAAAATTAGCAGCCGGCAGAATAAAATAACCAAAACTTCTTTTCTGATTTAATAACGCATACACTCTGGCTAATTCTCGTTGCGTCACGAAGGCACTATTGCGAATGCCGGAGCCAAGTTGCTCGATCAATAATGAACCCTGTAGACTAGATAAAAACTGCTCTGGGGTTAAGCCATTGCTCGCTAAAATTTGTTGAAATTTCTGTGGAGAAAATTGGCCATTTTCTTGGAAAACAGGGATTCTTAATACCTCTTGCTTTAGCTCATCCATGCTAATCGAAAAACCTAGGTTATCTGCTGTCTGCAGCATAACTTGATCTGAAATCAACTGCTGCAGGGCCATATTGCGTAATTGCGCTTGGGCTTGATCGTCTAGTTGACCGCCTTGCTGGGTGTAATTGCGTTGCAAGGAATCGTAGATGGCGTTAAACTGTTTATCGGTGATTTTGATTCCATTGATACTAGCAACAGCATTGGATCGCTTGGCGTTGCTGGTTAAGTAGTACTCTAGACCAAACAAAACAAAAGCAGCAGCCACTATCGCCACGACGACTCCGGCAATCCAACCTTGTATATGTTTGCTGATGGTTTGTAACATAGAATTAATTCCCGCAAATGGCAGGAAGTTTAGTTTACCTGAATATTTTCACACTTAGCAAATAATTTGAGCTTCCGCTCTCCTCTGCCTTGCAATCCCTCATCAGGATCGGTTTTGCTTCAGCGGGGCTCTGCTGGCAACAGTCCCCCCGGTTCGGAAATGCTGATATCATCACACTAACAAATATTTGTAATCAATTATGGTGAAAAGTGATGAATAAATCATTTGATCAATTTTGGACTAAAGATGCAGAAGAAGCCAAGTTAACTGGTAGTGAATTTGAAGAACTGGGATTCACTTTACTAGATAGTCAAAAGATAAAATTACAAAAATTATATCAGTCTGTATCTGAAGATAGCCAAAAACAGGTAATGGATTTTTTGACATTCTGCCGTCAATTCGGCGCGCTGCCAAGTAAAGAAACAGCAGCCGCTTATATACAAGAATTCGAATACCGCTGCTTAAAAGATCAAAATCTTAAAGAAATTAAACTAATTTCTCCAATAAACAATAAGGTCGCCCAGCGTCAAGCACAAAGTAGATTGCTGTATTGTCTTGATCTAACTTATTCCAAAGATCAACGAAGATGGACCAAATTAGCCAAAAAAAAATTATTAAAAAATAATTTTGATCCCCAGTTATTACCGAAAATCATTGATTTACTGCAAAATCATACTCGTATAGTAGTTCAATTTAGACGCTCCGAGCTATCCCATCTCGGCTTTGTTAATGTGTTAACCAATGGCAAAGATAACCTTAATCGTACGCCTGATCAGCTTAAACATCGCATTAATGTCATTGAGAAATTATATCAACATGCTATCACCATCATTAGAGAGGAAGTTACTCCATGTTATGGCGCATTAGAATTTTGTAATACCGCTGATTCTGAATGGGGTAGTAACATTTTTTATGGTTTTTCGTATGCGGTATTAAATAAGTCGATCTTACTCAATTCAACTTTCACCCCTGGAGATTCAGTTGATCAATATGCCTGGGATACTACTCCCAATAAAGAGTTAGCTTATTGTGCAGCCACATTTTTTCATCTTGAGGTTTTCATTGCTCAGTGTTCTAAGGAAATGTTACATAATTTAATCAGCCGAGTTGATGGCATCCAACGAACTCCTGAAGAGCTCAAAAAATTAAGAGATGCCGCCGGATATATAGAAGTTCAAATACCTTCCGGACTTTCACTATTCGACAATAAAGTGGTTGAACAATATCATTTGCATAGTTTACATCAGAGTAATGCTATTTACTTAAAATTTATAGAAATAATCAAACAAAAGAATATCAAGATCACAGAGTCACATTTTCGTAATTATCAATCTTTGGAGCTTCCTAAGCTTTTGGCTGCTTCAAAAGAAATTAAGTCATCGCTAGATTTTGAACTCAATATACTAATGTTATTAACTTCAATCATTACTGAAGCTAACAAACCCCTGACATTAAGTTTTGATGAATATAAAAAAAGTTTGTTATGGCAATTTGCTGATATCCATTGTGCACAAAGACCAATCATTCCTTTTCTTCTCGGAGCACCTAATTTAAAAAATAAATCATCTATAGTGATGGGAACAAATGTCGACTATCACCAGTTGCAGCTCGGAATTAAAAATAAATTTAAGAACATCACTGATGTCATTAAGCCTTTATTGCTACGCACTATTTATACAGTATTAATTTGTGGACAAAATACAGATTATTGGTTAAAACATCAAAGCTATCACCCGAAAACCCATGGCGCAACCCATCACACTAACCTACTGAAAAATGATCGATCCAAATTAGACCTCGGATATATTCGCGATCTTGATTGGGATCAATCCTCTATTGTTTTGCATTTAGTTGAACATAAAGACACAAGCTCAGATCAATTTCCCTCACAAGTCATGAATCACCTAATGCGGGCATTACAGCTTGAAGAAAAAATTTTTCGCGTCAGTGAAATAACTGGGAAATTTAAACAATATAAAATGAATATCAACATTCCGATAATACCAATGCTGATCCAATTGGAAAAATATCGCATCAATTACCAAGCGGTTATCGTAGAAAAACAAGGTCTGATCGCCATGGCTGAACGTGTTGATCCTGACCTTGGGACCTTGGGATTCACGCCGGCCGGGGGACATAATAGTGATTGTTATTCAGTTCCCCCAAAGGGTATCGATTCATTTCCTCCTTTAGGGGTAATTTCCGGTTTAGAATATGAATTCGGTCTAGAACCTATTGACGTGGCAGCCATTAACCGATTCGTATTAGTATCAAATCATGAAAAAGTAGGAACTTACTGTATCGAAGCAGGATATCTTAAATTAACCCAAAAGACACATTCATATACACTGAAAAAAAAACGAGCATTCAAAGCAGACCGCACTGAATTCAAACAAGGTACTGAGAATTTTTTTGATATTAATTTTAAGTCGCAGGTACTACAGAAAAAAGGCTTGCGCAACCTGCATGGTGTATTTCATTATCACCGGTACATGGTTGAACAGATAAAAATATCGCTAAATAAAAATGTTTCAAAAGATGATTACATCGGAGTAGAATTTAATGATTTAACCTCCCCGATATCTCCGCATGCTGTTGCTCCTGGAAAGCAATATGGCCATTTAACATTTACCGGTCCAAAAAAAAGAATCGAAATCTATTATCTATGTTTATTTTTTTACATGGCTGAATTAAAACGAGAGAACGGTGTCTTTTTGCATCCAAATTATCAATTTGATTATATTAATACTGAGGAAAAATCTAAACTGATAATCAAAGAATTAAATCCAACAATAGTCTGTAAGGTTATTAATAACCAATCTTTTAGGTCTCATTTGATGGATTACATCTTAGATATTCAAGGAATCGATAGTAAAGATTTGCCCTCGCATGACCAGGACTCGAAGGGAGCAATCACAAAAAATGCGCTGGAAGTGAGTTTATATGAAATGTTATTAACCCCAAACTACGGAATATTAACGGCCATTTTTGTTATAAATCCTTCATTTTTATGTCGAGTCAAAGTCCGAAATCAACCACCGATCAACATTATATTAGGCCATGCAACTTTCCAACATGCATTCGAAGTACTAAGAATTTTCCGAACCAATGCAACCCCTCAATGGCTGGAACAAAACAATGAATTGATGGATGATTCAGTATTTAGCAGCACGTTATTTTTCAAACCAATCCTTATTTATAAAAATCGAGAGCTGTTAGAGCAAATCTTTAATCCGATACAAGTCATGGCTGCTATATCGACCATATTGAACCTACCTGATACTTTGGAGATCAGTGCCGAATTTAAAGAAGCAGCCATTCAAATACTCTTGGCTAAAATTTATGATATTTTTGATGACAACTATCAATTATTTTTCCGATCTTTAACTAAAAGTAAAAATTATTCAACCTACATACCGAAATTATTTGCCAATCGATGGCTGTTCCCAGAAAAAGATCGATTCAATTTCAGGGCAGTGGTACGAATTCTGCATCATTATCCTCAATTTGCTACTGCCGAGTTAGCAAGTTTGGCAATGCCGGACACAAAAGAACCAAGCGATCGGCTTACCTGGAAGTCCAGATTAATTGATGAATTATTTTTATCTGCGCCTGAATCAACTGCACAATTTAATTTTTCAATTCTGGATAAAATTGCCGCAGTAGATTCAACTTTTAAAGAATTAGTGACCAGAAAATTTAACAGTTATCCAAGTACCAAAAGAACTGAAATTTTTGATCATTTTGGCGGAATCATCAATCTCCATGGAACCTTTAAACAACAAGATTTTTTTAACGCAGCCGAAGCAGGTGATGAAAAAGCATTTCGAAAGATAATAAATCAGTTTCAAAATTTTCTAACTAAAGAAGCGTTCACTAAATTTATCAACTCCCCCCAGCCTATTTTTGAAAAAACCGCTTTTGAAATCGCTTGGAACAAGCAACATGTTAATTGTGTTCGAATCCTATGCGAAATTGGAGCAAATATTATTCCTGATAGCAAAAATTCACCTAAAAATAGATTCATCTTATTGTATAATTTCGCTTCATTCCTGAAAGAGCATTTTTCCAAATATGAACATAATCTGGAAATTGCTGAACAGTGCCGGATCCGATTATCAATATTTATTTTATCGATTACTTTCTACCTTCAAAATTGTAAAAATATATTTAAACAAATTCGTTGGGTAATAGCTGATTGTAAGTTCATGCATTTGCCGCCAAAAACTACTTGGAATCTATTTAAAGGAACCATACCGATTTATCCACTAACCGCTGATGAAGGAATCCTAATACCTGAGTCAAAACCGCCTCAATATGGAACGCATGCAATCACTTATTTGCTTTATGCTCTGTGTAGTGTTGTCACCTCAGGCTCCATGCAATCTGGAAAAATTCGTTATAAATTAATGGACCAGCTTAATTATCCTTCTTGGTTTTACTACAGTTTTTTAATAAAAAAATACCGAGAATTCCTTTTATTCAAATCTGACTTCACACCTATAGAAACTTATATTCGTAAAATATTGTGGCTAAGTTCGTCCAGTAAGCTAACCTTTAAAATACAAAACCGGGTAGTCACTGAAGCAAAACATTGGGTGGAATTATGTTACTCTGATATAAAAATGCCCCGCATAGACAAACTAATGCAAATCACTACACTTAAAAATGCTATTACACATTTTTTGGAATTTTCCAATCAGGTATTTCCGAATCAACAACCAGTATCTGAATTTTCAAGTTATTTTGTTAAATATTGTATGGATCTTTTTGCTGCTACCACCGAACAAGAAAAAAAAATGATCCCAAACTCTTTCTTTAAAGATAATCTGTGGCTTACTTGTTACTTTTTGAGAACCGAAACTACCAGAGTCGATGTTCACGATCGATTCAATAATTCTGAAAATTATTTGGAAGATAAATATAAGGAAAATTTATTTACCTTATTAGCAATACAAGATCAACCAGGGTTTACCGAGGAATACTCATTTTTGGAGACCAAAATTTTTAAAACTATACATGCTCATAGAATCAAACTACAAGAATATAAAAATGACCAAAATTATGAATACCTTAATGATTTTAAGTTAACCTATTCCAAACACATAGAGTACGTTAAGACTTTTATTTATAAACTGATTACTGATTTTGATACTGGGGCTTCAATTCGCTTGCTTTTATGGGGATTATTTTTTAAAGTACATTTCGAAGGTTCAAAAGACCTGGCCTATTTAACTATGATTTTCGATAAAGATGAAACGCTCGCTGCATATTTTGGCGTCTATCTGAAATCAAATGAGGTTATTGAATGGGTTCCTACCAACCAGGAGTCTTTTGAAGATCATCTTGACACATTAGAATATGGAATAATTCGTTTTTGGGACAGTTTTAACCAATTTGCTTACTCTATTTTAGGTTACTTGCAGCTACTAAATGTAGCTAGCACTCACAAAATATTTAAGCACCTGTCAACAGTATCAAACCAATTTATTAAGCAGCTTGAGCATCGACTTGCTAAAATCCTGCAAGCTCGATCAGCTTTTGGGCTGAATGTGTATTGCTTAAGTTATGTTTCCTTAGCTAAATTATATGGGCTATTACTAATCGTGCAAACTTTACAGGATTGTTTCATGAATTGCTTTAGAATGCACGTTATCAACATTGAAGACACAACCATTTCTGAAAAATATTTATTAGAAAAAATTGAGGGCATAAAAAAAATCATCTACTCGATACAAAATAAAATAAAGTTGGGCGAATTAAAAATAATTTCACAAGGTAAATTATTGTCAGATATCAAGGAAACCAAAGCAATTCAATATTTAGATATTATTGAACCCACCAAACCACCGTCTGAAAGTAAGTTCCCGCATAACTTGAGCGGCCCACTTACTCTTTTTTCAGCAAATCAGCAAAGGCTAAAAAAGGAAATGCTCGACCAAATAAGACTCGCAAGTCACCTGCTTTCCTCTAAGCATTCTTTAACATATAACGTATATGAAGACACCTTAAGCGACCTAGGAAGAGATATTGAAAGTTCTCAAAATCCCGCAGGTTATAAAGAACAATTTGATTATCTTATGGCAGAAGTGCACGAATTAACCGGCGGCACAAAATGTATAATCAGCTAGCAGCGGCTCCCGCTGAAACGGAAGCGGCTTCCTGGTTTGGATACTGAGCTCCGGCAAAGCCGGCACTCAGTAATCAAGGGAAAGGTCGCTACCGCTCTCCTCTCCCTTGCGATCCCTCA
>JAFEDN010000490.1 GCA_018241585.1 Pseudomonadota bacterium
GGGACGCCCCAAACTCTTTGCCGGGAAATACACCAATCGGGACGATTTTCCAACATACGGCTAATGCGATTCTTACCGGACACCGGTAACCAAGTTACCTGCTCCACCTCAGCTAAAGCCTGATTTCTGAGTTGTTGCTGATCCATGCTGATAAACCATTGCGGCGTAGCCCGGTAAATCACCGGTATTTTATGACGCCAGCAATGCGGGTAACTATGTTGCAGATTTTCATGGTGCAGGAGCACGCCGCTTTTGTCTAATTCAACTAAGATAATTTCATTGGCTTTGAAAACGTGCAACCCCCCCACTAAAAAAATTTGTGAGGAAAAACAGCCGTTGGCTTCAACAGGATTATCCATCGGCAGACGATACTGCTGACCGGCCACATAATCTTCTTGGCCATGAGCAGGCGCCGTGTGAACACTACCTGTTCCTGCTTCCAAAGTGACATGGTCGGCCAAGATTACGGGGACAATACGGTCCAGGTATGGGTGCTGTAACTTCAACCCCTCTAAAGCTTCACCATTTATTTTTGCTTTTATTTGATATTCGGTAATGCCATACCGCTTCATCATAGAGTCAACTAGTTTTTCTGCTGCAATCAAGGTGATTTTTTTATTTTTCCATTCAGCAGTCAGTAACACGTAACTAAAATCAGCATTGACGGCAACCGCTTGATTCGCTGGCAAAGTCCAGGGAGTAGTGGTCCAAATAGGCATCCATACCGGCTGAGGAAGAACATCGCATCGAAATAAACCGGCTACTATTTCCGGCTCCATGACTGTAAAAGCCACATCAATAGCAGGTGAAAATTTATCTTGATATTCCACTTCAGTATCTGCCAAAGCCGATCCACAAGCCGTGCACCAATAGACCGGTTTTTGGCCTCGAAACAAGTGGCCATTGGCGATGATTTGCGCCAAAGCTCTCACTGTATCGGCTTCATACTGAAAATTCATGGTCAGATAAGGCAACTGCCAATCGGCAATCACGCCTAGCCGCTGAAAATCTTCCAACTGCAAAGCAATTTGAGAAATGGCATATTCGCGGCACGCCATTCGAAATTGTTTAGCCGATAATTTATCGCTGATTTTACCGATTTTTTTTTCTACGTTAAGTTCAATCGGCAAGCCATGGCAATCCCAACCTGGCACAAAAGCGGTATCAAACCCACTTAAAATTTTAGATTTGACTACTATATCTTTTAAAATTTTATTTAAAGCGGTACCCAAATGAGGCCGGGCATTAGCATAAGGCGGACCATCATGATAAATGAAACGAGGTTTTCCATGGGCATTCTGGCGCAAACGTTTATATAAATCTAATTCCTGCCAACGTTGCAAAATTTCCGGTTCCCGCTGAGGCAAATTGGCTTTCATAGGAAAGTCAGTAACCGGCAAATTTAAAGTATTTTTATAATCATTCATTTTACTTTTACCTAATATTATAAAGAAACTCTTCTCCCGATGAGGGATCGCAAGGGAGAGGAGAGCGGAGCGACCTTTCCCTTCATTATTGAACCGCAGCTTCGCTGGGATTCAATATCAGAATAAGAAGCCGCTTCCGAAAAGCGGCGGCGACTTTCCCTTCATTCACCAGTTCCGGCTTTGCCGGAACTGGTGATAGGAACCAGGAAGCAGCGGATTCCGCTTCAGCGGAACCCGCTGCTGTGCTATATTACTGGCTTTCAGCAAGTAATTATATAGGTAAAGATCATTATGTTAATCACTAGCACCCATAACCAGCGGACTACCCTCATATCGATCCATTTTTCTCAAGAAGGCGACGCCTCTGCCAAAGTGGAAGCAACCTTGAGGGAATTAGCTGGTAAAGTCTCGATTATTGATCGTTTACAAAACAGGACTCACATCACTCTCTTTTTAAAAAGTTCTGAAGATCAAGCTCCTCTTATTATTAATAAACTTAACTCCTTAGAAGATGTCGGCTGCGCAGCTTTAGACCCTACTTTTGCCTATCATTTAGCAGGTAAAATTGGCATCCGCAGTAAAATTAATGTCACCAACCGGGAAGAACTGGCCTTAGCATACACCCCTGAAGTCGCCAAAGTATGCTTGGCGATCCATCATAATCCGGAACAAGCAGATACCTTCACCCTTCGTCAAAATTGTGTCGCTGTCATTTCAGACGGAACAGCGGTGCTCGGACTAGGCAATATCGGACCCAAAGCAGCCATGCCGGTCATGGAGGGCAAAGCGTTATTATTCAAAGAATTCGCAGGAATTGATGCTATTCCGCTTTGTCTTGCTACCAGCACTATCGATGATTTTATTAGAACGGTGACTTACATTGCGCCCAACTTTGGCGGCATCAATTTAGAAGATATTGCTGCACCGGGCTGTTTTGAAATAGAGAAAAGATTAAAAGCCAATCTGGATATTCCTGTGTTCCACGATGACCAGCACGGCACGGCTGTAGCAGTAGCTGCTGCTTTTATTAACACTCTGAAAATAACCGAGAAAAAACCTGAAAATTTAAAAGTGGTTATTTGTGGAGTGGGCGCTGCCGGCACAGCTTGTAAAAATATGCTGCAACATTTAGGCGTGATCAATATTATCGGCTGCGACCGTAAAGGCGCACTCAGCCTCAACCGAAACGATTTGGATTTCAGCAAACGTGAGTTTGCAGAAACCACCAATCCACAAAATTTAACCGGGGACCTTGCTACCATCATTAAAGGAGCTGATCTTTTTATTGGGCTTTCTGGTCCTAACTTACTGACAGTTCAGGATTTAAAGAATATGAATAAAGACCCCGTAGTTTTCGCCATGGCCAATCCCACTCCAGAAATTTTGCCGGAAATAGCTGCTCCTTATGTAGCCATCATGGCAACCGGCCGGAGTGATTATCCGAATCAAATTAATAATTTATTGGCTTTCCCGGGTATATTCAGAGGAGCTTTAGATTGCCGGGCCAGCGATATTAATTTAGAAATGCAGATCGCTGCTGCGTATGCCATCGCCGATACCGTTGACGAAAGCGTTTTATCCCCGGAACACATTGTTCCCAGCGTATTTGACAAAATAGTCGTTCCCGCCGTAGCCTCCGCCGTGATACGAGCCGCCCAGCAAACCGGAGTCGCTCGAAAATAAATAAAGGGGGTTCAAACCTTGCATTGTGAGCAGGTCTGCTCACAATGCAAGATTTGAACCCCTTTATTGATTTGGATGCTGGGTTCCGTAATCGAATGTTTATCAGGGAAATCCTCCCGGTAGTGGCCTCCGCGGCTTTCACAGCGGTTCAGCGCCGACCGCACGATTAACTCGGCTAATAATAATATATTCCGCAATTCTACTAAATCTCGAGTAATGCTATACCGATGGTAATAATCTTCTATCATTTCTCGTCTTAATAAAATGAGATGCAGTAAATCTCTTAACCCCGCAGCCGTGCGGACAATACCTGCATAAGAAGTCATTTCGCCTCGCAAGCCGCGCCAATGGGCATTGATTTGGCTGGCCCGGCGTAAGTCGATCACACCTTGAGAGCTCCAAGGCGGAACTTGAATTTCCCTTGACAGTGGTTTATTTAACCAATTCAAACTAGTTTGTGCTGCGCGTCTACCTGTCACCACACCTTCCAACAATGAATTACTCGCTAAACGATTGGCGCCATGCAATCCAGTACAAGCGACCTCCCCAATAGCTAAAAGCCGGTCTAAATCGGTGACACCCTCGACAGTTGCCAATATTCCTCCACATAAATAATGTGCGCCTGGAACCACCGGTATCTGGTCTTTGCTCATGTCTATTCCCAGCTTTAATAATTGAACATAAGTTTGAGGAAAATGCAGTTGCAAAAATGCTTTTGGGTGATGGGTAATATCTAAAAAAACATACTGATAAGCGCTTCTTTCAATTTCCGTAAAAATAGCACGAGCAACCACATCCCGGGTAGCCAGTTCCATTTGGACCGGCGCATAATCTCCCATGAATCTTTTTTTACTATTCACTAACCGGAGGTAAGCTCCTTCGCCGCGCAGGGCCTCTGAAATGAGCATGTTATTGTGTTCAGCATGATATAACAAAGTAGGGTGGAATTGATAAAATTCCATGTTGCTGACACGAGCCCCGGCTCGATAGGCCATAGCGATTCCATCTCCTGTGGCAACATCAGGATTTGAAGTATACCGGTATATTTTTCCAGCTCCGCCAGTTGCCAATAGGGTGACATTGGCTAGAAAAGTGTGGATTATCCCAACTTGTTCAGCCAATACGTATGCGCCTATTACCGCAGATTTTTTGCCTGGGACAGATTTGAAATCTGAGTTGATCAGGTTAACCGCGGTGTGATATTCCAGCAGGTTGACTTGGGGCAATTGTTTGATTTTATCTATCAGTACCTGTAGGATCGCAGCACCGGTACGGTCTCCATGAGTATATATTCTGCGGTGGCTATGGCCTCCTTCTTTGGCCAAAGGCATTTTTTGCATTTGGTCGAAAAAAATTCCTTGTTCGATCAAAAATTCTATACTCTGAGGGCCTTCGCTAATAATTTGATTGACTGCTTCTAGATTACAAAGCTGATCCCCAGCAGCAATCGTATCAGCGATATGATTCTTGAGATCATCAGATAAGTCACCGACTGAAGCGACCCCGCCTTGAGCATAATAGCTGTTGGATTCATCTATGGACTGCTTGCACAATAAAGCAATGCGTATTGATGGTTTTAATTTCACCAAGGTTAAGATTGCGCTTAATCCGGCGATACCGCCACCAATCACTAATACGTCATACCAATAACATTGGCCTTGTTGTGAAAGAGTGGTCTCAGGCATTTAAATCCTGGCCGGTAATTCTGCGAAACACCTCTTTATACGCTTCGCTGGTCTGCTCAATAATATGCAATGGCAACTCGGGCGGTGGAGGTTCACGGTTCCAACCGGTTGATAATAAGTAATTGCGAACAATTTGCTTATCAAAACTGGATTGATCTTTTCCTGGTTGATAGTGTTCTTTTGACCAAAAACGAGAGCTGTCGGGAGTCAATGCTTCATCAATCCAGATCAACTCATTATTCCATAATCCAAACTCAAATTTAGTATCAGCAATAATAATTCCTTTGGCTTCAGCCCATTGCGAAGCTCGTTGAAAAAGCTTCAATGTCAGCTCTTGTAACTTTGTGGCTACTGCTACACCAACTAAATCTTGGACCGCAGACAAACTGATATTTTCATCGTGCCCTACTGCCGCCTTTGTCGCTGGAGTAAAGATCGGGTTCTGCAGTTTTTGGCATTGTATTAAACCCGGAGGCAAAGAGACTCCTGAAATAGATTGGGTCTTAAGATAATCCAACCAGCCCGAACCAGCCACATACCCGCGAGCAACACATTCCACCGGCAAAGGTTTAGTGCGGCGCACCAACATAGTCCGCCCAACTAATTCATCACCAAATTCAGCCAATAATTGAGAACTTAATCCCATTTTTTCAATATCTGTGGTGATCATATGATGAGGAATAATATCGGCTAGCAACTCAAACCAAAAAGCAGATAATTGGTTTAACACCTTGCCTCGTGCAGGGATTGGGTTCGGCATAATGACGTCAAACGCACTCAAACGATCCGTAGTAACGATCAAAAGATGATGATCATCGATCACATAAATATCTCTTACCTTACCACGTGTTAGTAAATTTAACGGCAAATGCGTTTCAAAAATGATCTTGGAAGTTTTAGCGGTCATATTGTCCCTCATACAGATAAAATGGTTGAAACGAAATATTCTCGAGCGTTTTGCACATCTAAATTAATTTGATTGATAAGTTGCGCCGTATTGATAAAGACCTGTTGATCGCGCAACTTATGCAAAAATTCCACCGTTAATTTCCGGCCATAAAGATCAGCATTAAAATCCAATACATGCACTTCCAAAAGGGTTCTGCCATTTGCAAACATGGGACGAACTCCAATACTGGCGACCGCCGGAAGTGCTGTTTCGGCTATGCCTAACACTTGCACCACAAAAACGCCTGTAATAGGGATGGGTTTTCCAGTTAAATCGATGTTGGCTGTGGGGAAACCCCATTGATGGCCCCTTGCATCACCATGGATCACTTTGCCATGAAGAAAATAAGCATGTCCTAACAATCGAGCAGCCAAGTTTAACTGATTACTTTGCAAAGCATTGCGCACTCGAGTACTACTGATCCGCTCACCATCCATGACCATTTGTGGAATAATGATCAATTTAAAGTGATATTGTAGGGCTAATTTTTCTAACAGGGAAATATCTCCGGTTCTGTCTGCACCAAACCGGAAATTATCACCGACGATCACTGCTTTAACTCCCAATTGTTTAATCAAAATGGTTTCGACAAATTCAGTAGCGTTACAACGAGCTAATAGCTTGTCAAAATGCAAGCAAATGAAATAATCTATTTTTTGTCTTGCTAGAAAATGCCATTTTTCTTTAAAACGCATTAATCGCGGTCTAGCTAAATCTGGCTTAAAAAATTCTGGTGGTTGAGGTTCAAACGAAATCACTGCGGCCGGCGCCTTATGCTCTATAGCAGACTGGCGCAATACTTTTAGCAGTTGTTGATGCCCCACATGCAAACCATCAAAGTTTCC
>JAFEDN010000491.1 GCA_018241585.1 Pseudomonadota bacterium
AGAGTTAGAAGACAACAGCTTTTCCATCGTGGGCTGCATTTCTTTACAATGAACACATTGGTAATCGAAAAACTCCACGACAATGGCATTACCATTTGGATTACCGGCGGTTGGTGAAGCGGGATCATTAAAAATTTTAGATTTATTACCATTAATGCCCTTCAAGGCATCTTCTTTGGCTTTGGCTACCTCTTTATTCTGCAATGCTTGTGAAGCTTCAACCAATACTTCAGGGTTATTGACTAAATAATCGTGAACAATTTGTTGGATTTGTTGTTGCTGATTGGGGGAAAAACTTTGTGCATCGTTATGGCTGGCGCCTCCGAAACAAGCAACACTTACACTCAGTAACAATCCTGTGGCAACTAATTTGCCGGTTAATTTTTTCATAAACATCCTCTAAAACATCCAATGATTTAATTAATTTGCAATCTCAATGGCTTCACGCACCTTATTGATTGCATTTTTTTCCAACTGACGTATTCTTTCAGCTGAAACATTATATTGAGCCGCTAAATCATGCAGGGTTGCTTTTTCTTCTTTTAGCCAACGTTGATGAATAATGTCGCGGCTGCGTTGATCAAGCTTTTCTAATGCTTGATGTAAAGAGTCTTGGCGTTTGTCTTCCCAGTTATGCTGTTCTAACAAGTAACCCGGGCTGTAATGATAGTCTTCTAGGTAATGTTCAGGGGCTCGATAACTGGAAAATTCGTCTTCATTATCTGAACCTTCGAAGGCTTCATCATAGTTATTTAACCGCTCTTCCATTTGACGCACATCTTTGGTGCTGACGCTTAATTCATTGGCGACAGTTTCGACTTCGGCATTACTTAACCAAGAGCGATTTTTTGATAGTTTACGCAAATTAAAAAACAATTTTCGTTGGGCTTTGGTGGTTGCTATTTTGACTATCCGCCAATTTTTCAAAATAAATTCATGGATTTCGGCGCGGATCCAATGAACAGCGAAAGAAACCAGGCGCACACCCATTTCTGGATTGAATCTTTTAACTGCTTTCATTAAACCAATATTGCCTTCTTGAATCAGGTCTGCCTGAGGCAGGCCATATCCGTCATAATTTCTGGCTATTCGAACAACCAGCCGTAAATGGCTTAACACTAGTTTTCGAGCCGATTCTAAGTCGTTGTTTTTAATTAATTTATTAGCAAAATCTATTTCTTCTTCAGCAGTTAGCATGGGAATTTGATTGACCCAATAAATGTAGCTATTTAAACTGCCTACTGGAAGAGATTGATCAATGCATTTGAGTTGTCTGTTCATGGTTATATTCTCACTACTTAAGCAAAGTTTAACATTTTTTTGAGAAAAATAACACTACTTGATGAGGGATTATAAGAGAAAGGAGAGCGAAGCGGCTGCACATTGTTTGAGTAGGGTAAAAGTGGTATTATGTTTTTATGGAAAAAGTAAATATTGATTGGCATAACTTAACCTTTAAGTTGACTCCAGCTAAGACTATGTATGTTTCTAAAACTAGTCACGATCAGCCTTGGCCGAAAGGGGAATTTGTTCCCTATGGTCCTATTACTATTTCACCCGCTGCGGGTGTTTTAAATTACGGTCAAGGTATTTTCGAGGGTTTAAAAGCTTTTCGTAACGTTAACGATGAAGTAGTCTTATTTCGGCCACAAGAAAATGCTATTCGCTTCGCTCGAAGTGCGGAAAGGATATGCATGCCTCCAGTGCCGGAAGAGTTTTTTGTTGACGTCATGAAGCAAATCGTTAGAGAAAATATTGAATACATACCTCCCCTCAGCGCCGGTAGCCTTTATCTTAGACCCTGCTTGTGGGGCACAGGAGAGGTATTGGGCATAGGAATGGCGCCAGAATATACTTTTATTGTTTATGTTTCCCCGGTGGGTAATTACTTCAAAGGTGGGGCAATTACCCCAGTCAAGTTTATGGTATGTGAGGATTTTCATCGATCAGCCGCTAAAGGAGTGGGGAACGTTAAATTTATTGGAAACTATGCCCCTAGTTTAAAATCTATCTATCATGCCAAAAAACTGGGTTTTGCCGGCAGTCTTTACTTAGATGCCGTACACGAAAAATACGTTGAAGAAGCTGGAGTAGCTAATTTTTTCTGTGTTAAAAATAAGAAAATCTATACGCCTCAGTTAAGTGACTCCATTTTGGCGGGAGTAACCAGAGCTTCGGTTATTCAGCTAGCACGTGAAGAGTTAGGCTTGGAAGTGATTGAAACACAGCTTCCCCTTGAAACGGTTTTGGAGTCGGAAGAATGTTTTTGTAGTGGAACTGCTACTGTTGTTACTCCTATCCAAGCTATCTTTCATAAAGATAAAGAATTTAATTATGGCCCTTATGGCGATAATTCAATTACCTGCCAAATCCATGAAATGCTCACAAAAATTCAGCATGGTGTAATTGAAGATAAGTATTCATGGCTGGTAAAAATATAAGAAATATCAGTAATTCCCCGCAGATTTTTAACTAGTTGAAATTTATATGATAAAATTCAAAATTAAAAATAATTTTCAAAAAAAAGCTTATCCTGGTGAGGGGTCGCCAGGGAGCGGAGAGCGGAGCGACCTTTCCCTTCAATCAAGAGTTCCGGCTAGACCTGAGCAATTCATGCAATGTGGGAATTGCTGAAGAAATGTTTATACACTGTGACGATGAGCTAATGAACCGGTTTGATCCGGAAAGTGAGTTAAGAGAAGCTGTATCGATCGAGAATCAATTGGGTGTTTTGGGGGATTGGCATGCTGGCATTATTAGCTCTTTAAACCGTCAGTTTCTGCTGACAGTCCATACCAAAAGTTTGTACTCTTCATTAGATCTAATGGATTATGTTAATCCGCATCTTGTTTCGCAAATCATTAATAATCTTAGAGGTAAAATTCTTGAGCATTTAAATGATTTTTTTACCTTAACTGATTATCAAGAAAAAGGCATTATTCAACCTTTTAAAACCATCGCTTTGGGTCCAATTGAAGATAGAAGGATGGCTCGGATCATTCAGGGAATTGTTTTAGCCTATCAAAAACGCTTTTTACAAGCTCGACGAGAAGCCCAAAATGGTGAAGTTAGACTCTGGGAATTAGAAGAGGATTTGAACAATACCCCCCGAAGAAATTTAGGCGGAGCGACGCCGGCTGAAATTCTACGCCAGCTAGTGTGGTCTGGTCTTAATTAATTCAGCATGCTGCTTTTGCCGCCGCCGCTTCTCGGAAGCGGCTTCTTATTCTGATATTGAGTCCCAGCAAAGCTGTGATTCAATTAATGAAGGGAAAGGCCGCCGCCGCTTCTCGGAAGCGGCTTCTTATTCTGATATTGAATCTCAGCGAAGCTGTGATTCAATAATGAAGGGAAAGGTCGCTCCGCTCTCCTCTCCCTTGCGATCCCTCATCGGGATAGGAATAGTCATTTTGTATCAAAAGGGCGATTTGTGGTGGCTTGACCTATTTTTAAACAGATACTAAGATTTATTAAGGTGTAGCAGTATTCAAGGAAGTAGGGGGAATGAAGTGAGACAAGGATTATTTATCATCGGTGTGCTTTTCAATTTATCAATTTTTTTACTGGGTTGTACTGGAACTGGGTCTGGTAATACTATGGCAAGAACCAATAATAGTGCCGTGGGTGGAGCCGCTACTCCAGATATCATTGTAGGTCCGCCCGGTGATGTGGTGGGTGGTTCTGCAGGTGCTACTACCGGCGCTTATGTCGGTAATCAATATGGGACTTAAAAATTAAAGATAGGTAGATTATGACTATTGTGATTGTAATTATTGTTATTTTAGCGCTAGTACTGGCTTCAGTAGTAGGCATCTATAACCGTTTAATCGGTCTCATTGAAGAGGTGCGCAACAATGAGCGCCAGATTAATATCCAGTTAGATCGGCGTTATAAAGTATTTGAATCATTAATAAATGTAGTTAAAAACTACATGGATTATGAGCGGTCTACACTCAAAGATGTGGTTGCTTTAAGAAACCAAGCTCTTTCTGCAAAAGCTCAGGGTGATGCTTCGGGAGCTATGGCGGCTGAAAATAAAATTTCAGGTATTTTGTCTGGTTTAAATGTGGTGTTTGAACAATACCCTGACCTGAAAGCCAATCAAAATGCCCTGCAATTACAAGAAGAAATAGTTAATACCGAAAATAAATTAGCTTTTTCAAAACAAGCTTATAATGACAGTGTTGAACGCTATAACGCCACCAAAAAATCTTTTTTCCAATCGATGGTGGTCAGTTCATTTCCCAGCAAATTAGATTTCAACTTTCCTTATTGGAATCTAGGAGGACCAGAAAAGATCAAGGAACGCGAAGATTACACAGTAAAAATGTAAATCTATGGCCCCAATTCTTCCCCCAATTAAAAATAATTTTCGAAGAAAACCCTATCCTGATGAGGGATCACAAGGGAGAGGAGAGCGGAGCGACCTTTCCCTTGATTACCGAATCCCAGCTTTGCTGGGATTTGGTATCGAAACAGAA
>JAFEDN010000049.1 GCA_018241585.1 Pseudomonadota bacterium
GGGAGCCTCTAAAACCCTGGTATTGCGTATCGGTATTCACCATCTACGAGGATAATGCCATGACACATCATATCCCGGAATCCATTATTGAATTGCCGAATTGGGAACAGGCTGCCGCCTGGAATGAACCCATCCTGTTTGAACCCCTGGAAACCCCTGAAATACCGGCGGACTGGTTGCCCGGTGTGCTGGGTGAATTTGCCGGGGCCTTGGCTCAAGCCAGCGAGACGCCGCCGGCGCTCAGCGTGATGACCTTATTGGGTGTGTTATCGACCACTTTAGCCGGTTATTGCGCCGTCTCTCCTAAATTGGGTTGGATAGAACCCGTCAATATTTACACGTTAATCGCGCCGCCGCCGGCCAATCGTAAATCTCTGGTGGTGCGGGCCTGCACTCAACCGCTTTGGCGTTGGGAAAAAGAACAGAAGAAGCAGCGGGAAAATGAAATTAAGCGCCAACGCGCCGCGCGTAAAACGGAAGAACGGATTTTGGAAAATTTACGCACCAAAGCCGCCAAGACGGAAGACTCAGAAGAACAACGCCGCCTGTTTGAAGCGATTATTCAACAGGAGATGGCGCTCACCCCTATTTCCCCGTTACCCGTGTTGTTTACTAACGATGCCACACCCGAATCATTGACTCATCTGGTCGCAGAACAAGGTGGTCGATTAGCGATTTTTTCCGATGAAGGCGGGATTCTGGAGACTTTAGCGGGTTTATACAATCACGGTGCCGCCAATATTGATATTTTACTCAAAGGCATCGACGGGGGTGAAGTGCGCGTTCATCGTAAAGATCGGAGTACTATTCTGAACCCTTATTTAACCGTGGTGCTGACGGTGCAGCCGATTGTGATTCAAAATATGGCAGGAAAAAAAGCGTATTTGGGTAAAGGCGTGCTGGAACGATTTTTATATGTGCTGCCCAAAAGTCACCTGGGTTATCGCACCCATAACACACCGCCGCTGTCATCCGAATTGCAAGCCGTTTATGACGACATGATGATGACTTTGTTGAACAGCCGACAACAGACTGAGACCTCTGCTTCTGGGGAAAATATACAAATATTTTCGCTTTCTCCGGAAGCGCAGCAGTTATGGCGGGCTTTTCAACTGCAATTGGAAAGTGAGTTAAGACCCGAAGGCCTGTTAGGTAGCTATCCTGGTTGGGGAGGTAAATTAGCGGGATTTGCCCTGCGATTAGCGGGTTTATTGAGTATGGGCTGGTGAAAAAAGATATCCCTGCTGTTACAATGCAAAACGCCTTACGCTTGGTCGAGGTCCTTCGTGTGCATGCCCTGACGGTATTTCAATGGATGTGCCAGGGTTCCACCAATGACGACGCTCAAATCGTGTGGCAATGGGTTCAAACCCGCAATCAGAGTTCATTTACCCAAGCAGAGATTCGTTTTGCTTTAAGGAATAGAAAACAAGGTCAATCCAAGCGATTAATGAAAGCACTCACCCGACTGCAGGAACGTCATTTGATTAGTCCACCGGTAAAATTAAACACTCGTAAACCAACCACACTCTACCGCGTGAATCCGATGGCTCTATCTTCCGCTTTGGGAAGTACAGAGTGAAATCCTATATCAAATTAAACTGGAGTTTTCTGAGTCTTCGAAGGGGTTGTATAGCGTTTAATTCTAGCTTCACTAACAGTATTTAAGTCAGGATTTAGATATTTTGACTCATTTTCCCAGAATAAATATTTACTTGAATCTTTTAATTTAATATAGGGAACAAAAAAAAGAGGAGTTTTTAAACGAAGTTTATATAATTCTTTCTTTTGAGAGTCTGATAATCCTTTATATTTAGCTTCAATAGTTTCTCGAACCATTTTTAATGGGTCTTCTGTAGACTGCAAATCTGAAGTGATTGTATAGTTAAACGAAAATCCATCAGCTTCATTTAAGCCTAAGCCCGACGATAACTGAGTCATAGCTATTTTTTCTTCAAAAAATCTTTTTTTAACAATTTGTAAGGATAAACTTAATATTTTATTCTGGGTAAGTAACTCAATTATTGTTAAGGTAGGATTATTTTCAGTATTTGATACTGATGAGAAATCATTGAGTAATGGTAAAAAATGTTCAAATGTCTTTGATGAACATCTGATTGACACTTCAAATCTTTTAAGAAATCTTTTTAATTCAAAAAAAGCAGGTAAAAAATTATTGCCCAATAGGGCGAGGTAAAACCTGAAAATCTCTAAACGTAGCATCATTGCTTGAAGCGAAATTATCTTTCTCAATTCATCGTTTAGTATCTCTTGTGAATTTAAGGAAAATATTTCTTCAGCAATTTTCAGACTATTAACGGTAGCTAAAGTAGATTTTAGTCTTCGTAAATTAAACTTTAGGTAGGGATGACCTTTCTTTAATGTGATTTCTTCATAGACCTCTTTAGGAACTTCATCACGGGACAGTATAATTGGATTATTGCCGTGTTTTAATTCATCAATAGGATTACCAAAATTTAAATTTTTAAATTTACCTTCTTCTAATCCCTGCGTTAATTGCCATTTATCCTGTTCAGATAAGCCATAGATGATAAATTGATTTCCGTGCTTTATTAAAATAGGTTTTTCTATGAGCGTTGGATTTTTTTTCAAAAAGCCATTTATGTATTGACTATATATTTTTTGTTTGATATTGATAGAAATCAAAACGAGATCATATCCTTCTTTAGTAAGGTCTTGAAATGTATCGAATGCAATTAGACTGGCAGTATCCAATGGACTGCCCATCAACATTGCATCAGGTTTTTTCTCAATTTTTATATATCCATCAGAGGAAAACAGATTTTTTAAATATTTTATATTATATTTAATTGATTGCTCTTTGCATTCCTTACATTCTTTTAATCCCTCTTTTTGGTCTTGATGTGATTCAAGCGAATGCAAACTTCCTACAGTGTATAGATCAGAAAGGGGTTTATAGGCATGATAATATATAGGACTGGTAGTGAGAACAGTTAGACAATCCCATTCTGTTAATGTGGGGTGATGAAAAATTTCTCTCTTGACGGTAACACGTTCGACAGCTTTAAAAAAAGCTGTTTTAATTCCAATGGTTGAATTTTCTTCCTGTTTTACGTCACATAAATGATAACCATAAGTATAATATAATAATGGACTAAAAAGTAAAAAATAATATTCACCCAGCAAAGGATCAAAATATTCATTGTATTTATTAATATTTTTTATAATTTCTATGATGAAGCCCTCTAATGGGATATCTTGTTTTGATTCTCGTCTTTGTTTTTGATCAAACATGATAATTTTTAAAATATCTTTATAAGAGTTGACTATTTCATTTTTAAATTTATGATTACAAAAATCAGAAATTAATTTTATTTCTGTTTCTAAATCTTTATTTGAATGAATGACTATTTGTGTTAAAAGAATAAATGTTATTTTGAGATTCTGTATAGAAATACTTGATATCGATTCTGGTTTAATTTTCGATAAAAATTGTTTTACTGTTTTTAAAGTGGCTTCTAAAAAAACATCCTTAGCCTGAATTTCAGGCTGATGAATTTCCCCGAAATTTTTTCTACTTGAATTTTGTTTAGTATCTTGATCGAAAAGACATTTACTTAATTCTGCTGATAATTCCCTATCAACTATTTTTTGATATAAATAATATGACTTTCGGTATTTCCATAATCGATAAAGTGGTAAGATGTGAGTTAGTGAATCTTTTTCCTTTAAATCTTTATTTAAATATTCGAAAGATTCTATAAATAACTGGATAGAAATTTTTAATAATTCAGAACGACTACAATAATAATTGTATTTATAATGAGCGTCAATCAGCTTATCTGATCGAGTCTGAAATCTTACTGATATAGGAGCATCATCATTGGCATACATCACTCCTAAATAATATTTAACCAAACCTTTTTCTCTGCTACATAAAACATGCGATAAATGACTTTCTAAAAACCGAAAATAACAGAATGCCATCAACGGTTTATTTTTCATAGCGACAATGCCCGTTTTTAACATCGATTTAGGTGATTGCATTAAAAACTGAACTCGATCCGATTCCATTTTTTCAATGTTACTTAGCAATTTAAAAGCTTGTAAAATTTGTGCGGGAGTATTAATTCTTAATAAACATCTGAGAAGGCAAAGTTTGCTATTTCTTACCTGAATATTTTCAGAAACTTTTATTTCTGAGGGATAAAGCAATCGCTGAAATTCACCGGTAACTTTAGCTAGGTAAGCTTCATACTGATCATCGGTCAGACTGGTAATAGCTTGAAGAGAAGCATTCTTTTGATTTTCTGTAATGAGACTTTCTGATAATAAGCTTAACAGGTTATCGGCTAAGAAGGCTAAGGTTTGGCACTTTTCTTTAGGCAAACTGTAAGTAAATAAAAATGATGTTTCTCGGTTCATTGAATTTAATAATAAATCGCAGTCGATATTCAATGCCTTGTCGTTGGATTGAGTATCATAAGAAATTTTAAACTTACCTTTAGCTGTCAGTAAAAATAACTTTAAAACCGCAATACTGAGAGATAATTGCGCTGCAACTTCGAAAGAAAAACCATTCTTATCCACTTGAATATGTAACAGAGTATCTAATAGCATAAATGGAAAATCGAGTTTTGAATTAAAATATAAATCAAAACCAGCAGCACTCATTTCCAGTTTGGCATCCACACTGAGGTCAAAAAATTGAATATAGGCATTAGCATGTATGCGAAAACTTTTAAATCCTTCACTGTTAAAAAATGATTCCCATCCCGGGATGCGGGCATAAATCACGGGACCATCAATATCGAGGGGTGGCTTTTTTTCTTCGGAGAGACAGGCTATTTGAGTTGAGCGTTTTACTTGTATTAAGCCATCAAATAAATGAATCGGTTTAATTCCACCAATTAAAGTCAAACCACTTTTTAAACTGATATCTAACATAATAAAAGCAACAAAGATATCACCAATATTAATTTGTCCGGAGATACTGGCTAAAATTGTCGGAATATCGACAGAAAAAATCAAACAGTCTTTATATTTATCAGCCAAATTTTTTAGATCTCGATTACTAGATTTTTGTATGGCTTCGATAAAATAGGGATCATTCACTGGTGTCAGGGCAATTGGGAATAGTTGGTCTAACACATCTAACATAGTGCTACAACTTTGGCGTTTCTCAATCGAAAGTAAAGTTTTGGCAAATTCTTTAACTGATAGAAATGCATTTTTAGAAAACTGAGCATTGAGAGATGTTAAGCCGGTAGCTCCGAACCCGCACTCGACACGGCCTTGTAACTGTTTTATTTCTTTTTTTGTTTTATCTTCCATTACCTGAAAATTTGCGCTCACTCCTGCACTTAAAGTAGCAGATTGGTATTCGATACCAATAGCTAAATCATTGATTTCCAAACCGAGTATTTCAAATTTCTTGCTTAAAGCAAACTGTCCCTTAATAGTACGTGTCGGTATTTCAATTACTAAAGAGCCACGTACGCGAGGGAGTACGACTATATCTAATTCAGCATTAATATTGATGGTAGGTGGTTTAAAAATAATGTCTATTTCTGCATTGCTCAACTTACCTATACCTATATTTATTTCATCGGCTAGTTTAATATTCTGGCATTTTATTTCAGTTTTCTGATCATGAGTTACCTGTATGGGAAGAAAAAATTCACCAGAAACGATCTCTTTGAGAAGAGGAAGTTTATGTATCGGAATTTTCAAAGCAAGTGATAGACCCTTTTTATAAGGGGGAGTAGTCATTTTTCTGCTGGAATAAACACAGCGTAAATCAGTACTTTCCAGTATTTCCTGAATAGACTCAGGTAGCAAGTCTTTTAGATTATCCATTGGTAATAGACTTTTCCCATCAGAGGGATGATAATCAATCAAATAATGCCATTTATGAATTTCATTTGGTTCTTTATGTTTATAAACATTAACCAACAAGGAAGGAGTAGAGAACTCGATTTTATCGAAGGTTAAAATATATTTAACATCGGGAATTCCGCTGCATAAAGTGGTCAATATTTTTTCTTTACAATCTGAAGGAGTATTATCTTTATTCGTTGAAAGAAATACTGTTTCCAAAAATTTTTGCACAGACTCTTTCTTAATTTCACCTTGGATTTTGAGTGCAGACATATCCTTATTATTCATTTGAAATTGTACATTGTTATTACAAAAATTCAATTCGCCCTTCAATGCAATCTCAGTTTTCGTACTTTTTTCAATTCGATTTCTAGTAACTGCTAATTGAAGCGCACTGATGCTAATGAGTGGATTGAATAATATCCAAGGCTTTTCACCAGTTTTTAAGAAAATTTCAAAAGTTCCGTGAAATGGATGAATATTGACTGATATTAAGCTAATTTCGGGACATTTTTCGGACAGCCAGTTCGGTGATTGTAGGCCAAGGAAATCTTCCATAATTTTAGTCACATTTTTCGCCGGGACACACTTGTATTCTAAAGACAATTTCCAATCTTTGAGTTGAGATGGCAACTGACTTTCTAATTCTAACTCCTGCCATTTGACGATGGCTGCTATAAAAACCTGGGTTTTTGCTCCGGTAAAAACAATTTCGATGGGAAGTGTAATACTGTCAAATTGTAAGCCAAAAAGATTTATTTGACTTGCTTTTAATTCTGTATACAAACTGCTTTCCATCGTTCCGCATTTATAGCTTAATTCAGAGATGGAAAATGTATTATAGATGGATATAATTTCAGCAGGCAGCATGGATTCAATATCCAAATTCCAGATTGCTTTAATTCGATCTGAACGCGGGAAACTAAATTCTTTATGATCCTGATGACTAAAATCAAATTGATAATCATTGCCGGATCTTTTTATTTCCAGTTTTAAATTACAGGGGCTTAATAAAATAGCGATACCGCTGGCAGTTTTTTCAAATTTTACATTATCAGGAACAAATAAATTTAACAACTGCGCTAATGGTGCAGATATGAAAGTTGCCACTTTAGGTAGTTTCAATTCCTGGCTGATTTGTTGAATAATAGTTTCTATGGCTAATATTGAATGATGATCATTTTCTTTATGATAAAAATTATTTTTCTGATCCGATGAAGACAACGATTTCATTTGCTTGTGCTCGATCTTCGGGAAAATTGTTTATCAGTAGAATGAGTGGGTAATATATCAGCCTCTTGCTTCTTTGCCAGGCATTCCTTAACGATTTGAGTTCTCTTTTCTAATGAACTCAAATATTCATCCAATATAGCCCCTTCTTTTCTGATTTCTATACCTTGCCGGTTAATGTTTTTTACAAACTGAGGTTTATCATCCGACATAACAATCTTGCCATTATTAACAAAAAATGCTGTATCTTCGTTGGTCAAGATAATCGCATGTTTTTTTATTTGACCACATTCTTCTAAATTAAATTTTGATACCAAATATAAACTATAATAAGGTTCTTTTGGTGGAGGCATTAATTCAAAGCTGTGCCGTCGCAAGGTAGAAGGAATGCTTGTCAATTTCACTTTTATCTCTGCGGGATCTTGCCAATTACTGGGATCATCCTTTGATTTTCTCAATTGGACATGCCCCGGATTTTTTTTTATAAGAGTCCATAATTCTTTTGCAACGGTTGACTGAGTTTCTGAAAGTGGTTTCGATAAGTCAATCCCTTCCGGAATTATGATTTTTTTAAATTCCTCATCTTGAACGCTAAGTTTGTTACAATCGCCATTATAACTGATATAATAAAGCTGAACCGGTTCTGATTCGGGTTTAACAAAAATATACGTTCGTTTATACTGAGATTTAAGGCTCTCTTCTCCAGGTAATTTCTTTAATAAATAGACTTCATGTTCTCCAAATCTATCTGGAATTGTAATGGAGCACTGTTTCAGTTTTTCTTTACATTTTTTACAACAAGATTTGCTAACGCCTAATATGACCTTTTCAGGTGATGAAATTTTTTTTAATGTTTCTGGTGTACTTTGACTCGGATTCTTTTGGCATAAAGCAGCCAAACATTGCATCTCAGCATGGGGAGCCGCATTTCTGGTATTGTTCTCTTCACGACTTACCCCTGGTTCCCAAGTCGGAGTTATCATATAAGTCGATTCAATATCAAATATTTTATAAAATTCATGATTGTTTTCGGATAAAATTGCTTGAATTAATTGAATATGAGCGGGTTGTAATCCGTATACGAATTGTTCCGCCTCTCGATTCTTATAATTTGCTGCTATGTAACAAATACGATTACATATCATAATAGCAACAGTATCACAACTAAATTCACTTTGTATCTCTAAATCATTTTTAATCCTTGTTTCTGATTCAAATTTACATATAATAATTTTTTTTAGTGTTTCTTCAGTCATCTCGGATTTCAAATATTTTCTAAGTTCTGAGATTTTTCCTTTTCCATCTTTTTTATTTAAAAATCGTTCAAGTTTTTTTTTATTGCCGTTATAGTTATTATTTAAAGTTTCATCGTTAAATGCAGCTTTCTCAAATTCCACAGTATCAACACCTGAAGATGGTTCTGCGCTTCCTCTTGCACTGGATAAATGATCACTGGAAAAAATTGCTCGCAAAATATTATCAGCTATTTTGTTTTGAAATTCCAGGTCACCTTCCCTGAGATCTTCTGAATAGGTAAGCCGCGGAACCATGCTTGGAATCGCCGGGCCTTCATAAGTAGGTTGGGATTTTTTAAATTGAAAGCGTTGTCGTTGCATGCTAACTTATCCTTTTTCCCTACTTCCACCTCCAGGGGCATAACCGGTATAATTATATTGTGGTTCAGAGTCATGCCCTGATGAAGAGCGGTTAGATCGAGACAAAGACAATACTCCTCTTCGAGGATTTAAAGTATTTAAAAAATTAAATTGGTGATATCCTTCGGGTATTGAACTGAATTCCCCGTCTTTTTCCGGTTGAGTCACTTCCTTCTCTTTAGCGTCCGGAATAGTGGAGGTGGAACTATGACTGCCGCTTGAAGAATTACTACTGGCGCTATTTTGAAATAAATCCACTTCCTCAGTCAAGTCCAAATCAGGCATCTTTAGATTGTAATGATTATTTTCTCCAGGGGTTCCTTCTGCATGAGTAAAAATAATATTGATGGCTGGATTAATAGGAGAACCCTGAAAAATTTCAGTATTTTCAACTTTAATATAATGTGTTTGTCCCAACATTCTATAGGCCGCCTTAATTTCTGTTTCTCCTCCTCGCCGAGAACCGTCTCTTAATCCAGAAATAACTTTTTCAAATTCTTCTGATGAAATATATTGCGAAAAATGTGCTTTATTTTCGATAATATAATTTGCTAGCTTATTTCGGAAGGAAGGTATTAAACCAGCATGTCCCTGGAAAACATTAGTATGATTCGTTTTTAAAAATTGGCTTATGTTCTTTCCAAGGTTCATTTTTTGCTGACTAAATGCTTGGTTATTTTTAGCATCTGCTAAAAATAGTAAATCAAACATTGTTTGATACTCAATCTCGTTATTAACAGTGTGACTCAGCGCACCTATTGCTATAGACCAATATAAGGAATTATTATCATCCCTTGGCATTTTTAATTCGGACCCTACTGGTAAATACGATTTAGAAGCCATTGCTAAACTGTCATTATTGCTGTTAGAGCTATATTTTTTTTCTTTCGAAGAATCTGTTTTCTCACTTGATCTAGACCTTGGAAAATTTGTATTCGTAACCGGATCGGTTGGCAGCGAGCTTGTTTTTGACGGACTTTTTTCTATACTCGTATCGTTTGTAACTTGATCTTGATTTATTGGTTTCGCTCTTTTCAAGTCTGGGTTTGATTGATTAACATCGGTTGGTGTAGCTTTCTTTTCTTTTAGTAAGTAGGTCTCGATTAAAATTATTTTTTTTACTTCCTGTTCTATTTCGCTAATGTTTTGTTTGCTCTGAGAGTCTTCTTTTTCACTATATTGATTATACAGATTAATGCACGCAAGCAATTCAATACGTTGATTTAATTGATACAAAGCTAATATCTTTCCATACAATAGCTGAGCATGAGTTCCATATCGTGATAATCCTTCCTCAGAATGACGAAGGGACAATTGATAATCTCCACCGTTATATGCATCGCAAATTTTGTTAATTAAAACAATTTTCTCTTCTTGTATTGCCTCTCTTTGCACCATTTTAATGTTTTTTTGGTGTTCAGGGTTGTCTTTTTTGCTATATTTATTATATAAGTCGATGCACTCAAGAAGCTCAGGGTATAGTTTTAATTGGTATAAGGTAAGTATTTTCACATACACTACATCAGCATGAATATTATGTGACAACACTTGGTTCAAACATTCAAGCGCTAAACGATAATTGCCTCTGTTATATTCAATACGGCTTTTATCAAGTAATTCATTAATCTTTATTTCATTTTTTATTTTCTTTATGGCTTGAGTTTGCTCATGTCTAGGGTACAATTCTTGGCCTTTAAAATGAAAATTTTTACACTTTTCAGATTCATATAAGATAATACACTGCGATAATTGATCAGCTTGTTTCATTTTATATAAAATCAATATCTTTATGTACAATAGGGTTTCGTCTTGATTATGCAGCCCATAAAGATAATGATGTTTTTTTAGGGCTTCGTTAATAGTCTTCAGTGCTTTTGGTAGCTGATTTTTTTCGCTGAGTTGACTTGCTTGAAAGCCTAAATTGACAATGTTGTTTAAGAACTTTTCATCAATAATAGGCCTAGATGAGTTACTTGTGTAAGAACTAGAACCTTTTGGCGGCGCTGGTTCGTCAGGAAGTGTTGGCGTGGGTAACAAGAGGCGGGGGGGAGTAATTTTATGGCTCGTGGGGTCGCTATATGGCTCGTTAAAGGAGTAACCAAACGCGTCTGCGGAGGGACGATATCTTATTCTACTGCATTGGATAGAGTCGTTAGAAATAATGATATCAACATCATAATCTAAGCGTAATTTCTCAATAATTGTAGAATATATACATTCTCCTTTAGGATTGTAAAATTTTACTGTGAAGTCACATTTAGGGTTGCTCCCAGATTTCTTTATTTCTCCTGTGTTATTTGGATTAACTTGTATATTACTATGTTGATAAGTTATTTTGACTGAGAAATCAGTATTATTGATGATTTTTGGCATAATTAGATCCCTTTTTAAATAGAAAATATCCTAAAAGTTTCAACTATCAAAACTTATAAATCCTTTATAGTCAACTATGCATGTGTTGAAGAAAAAGATTGTCGATTGTCGTCAGATTAAAGTCATTTAGCAGCAGACTTTTTCTACAATGATTGTAGTCATCTACTATGGGCAGAGCAAGTAATTTCAGATCTGTGCAATGAGGAATGGAAGGTGAAACTGGGAAAAATTAAAAGAAAAAATCAGCAGGACTGGAAAAGCAATAATCATTCTGAATAAAGATTTTTTCTTGAGAGTTGACTATTTGGATTTGAGTTCTGCTGGCATAAATTGAATTTGATAACGGTCATCACCTACGGATATTTCTGTACTTTTATTTTTGGTGATATCCAACTTTACCAGGGCTTGTTGTAATTCACGCCTCCCATGCGGATCGTGAAGAATTTTACGTAATTTGTCGCTCATCACTGCCTGCATTATATTGTCCTTTTTTTAAAATATAGCAAAAAACTATTTTTATATAAAAATACGGATATCGTTATTTATTTTTTTATTTCTTGATTTTATCTATGATTTATCTCTGTATTTTTACCTAATTACAAGATACCATCTTATTTGTCAAGTACCTTATGAGTGTTATGGCTGAACCTGCCTGTGATTGGGATCAAATACACATTTGTTTTTTAAGATACCAAAGATCATGTGTAATAATTTACGCATGACGGCACAGACAATCACCATACTGGGTTTGCCACGAGCCTTTAGACGTTCGTAAAAGCTTCTGATCAGGGGATTATGTTTGATGGCCACTTAAGGCAGGCATATATAACGCTTGTCTAAATTCTACATGCCCCATTTTAGATAATCGCGATTTTTCTTTGACCG
>JAFEDN010000004.1 GCA_018241585.1 Pseudomonadota bacterium
TTTGAAATTTAAAAGAAATTATTCTAGCAAATTATAAAGACTTTGAACAGGCTCTTAGATGAGATCATTCAGCGGTTACAAGAAATCATTAAAATCGGACAGGCATCGACACAATCCGATGTTCAAGAAAACCCATAACTAGCAAATAAAAATAATCATGCAATAGGTTAGGACGGGCGAATCGGTGACACCTTTATCTGTTGCTGATCGTAACGTCTCATCTCACTGACCATTGAGTGTCAAAAGCCAAAAATTCAGGCGCAATGGCATATTAGAAATGGCTCTTCTTCTCCATTTAGGGCTTGTTATTTTTTTAATTATGGTTATAATATGCACATATAGATGGTTAATATTTGAACAGAATGAGATTTTAAACATGCTTTTTTATGTAATTTGCTCTTATACCGTTGATCGTTCACAATGTGAAAACAACAAGTTAAACATACTTCTTGACACTATTACTAGCTATGAATATTTGTTAGTTTTTACCCAAAAAACAGAAGCAGTGACTTATGCTAACTTACTAGCGGAAAGAATAGAGGACAGACTAAATGGGGAACAATTTCCGATTATTACTGTGATTATACATGACTACGAAAAAATAATTGAAAAAAAGTATGAAAGCCTACAGCTATATTTTGAGACTACCTTTTTCCGGAAAGAGGTGTATTTACAGTGGCAAAAAACAACTCAATTTAAGGTGGTGGCCGGGCAAAATGTTATTCCGATTTCAGCGGAAGCGCACGGTATAACAGCTTATTCAGCTCCTAATTATCAAAAATATTTTAACCCACCATCAAAAAAAATCTGTTCTTCGATCACCAGCTACCAGCAAGTTTTTTTCAAAGAAATCAGAAGAACATATCTTAAAGATGCAGCCGATTTAAACAAAACATTCATGCATCAGGGCATTACCCAGCTTTTTATAGATAATATTATTAAATGTATCTGCTCAAATAAAAATCGTCATGGAGATTTCTATGGAATGTTATTGGCTATTTTACATTTATCTGCTTTAAATCGGCATACAGTTACCAATACCACCCAAGATAAACCAATATCTAATATATTAGAGTCAACATGCCGGTTTCCAAGAGTACTTTCTGAATTAATTATTGGATATACCAAAGAACAAGAAGTTTCTCAAACTCCATTACCAACTCTATCAATGTAGAAAATAAGTCTAATCGGAGTTCCAGTCAGAAATTTTAAGCGGATTTTTATTTGGTGTTTAAAATTTCAGAATGGACCATTTTAATCGCAAATTTAACAAATCCTTTGGAGAGTTTTCCTGTGCATTGTGTTTACACTCCTAACTTCTTTAGCAACGGTTCTACCAATGATTAATTTGTTCGATCACAATCACTTAATAATTTTTTATAATTTGGATGGATGACTTTGATGATATCTTGACTAGATAAGTTAAAGGTTTATTACAAGTTTTAAATGCTTGGCTAATCACAACAAGATTTTTATGTTGAAGATAGTAAGCGACTACATCAATTTTAGTATTATAATCCAAGATATCCGGATAAATTGCAGTTAATTTGTTTGTATCTTGATGGTCACTGACATTTTCTCATCTTTTTGGATTTTCCTGTTGTTAAAAGACAGAAACCTTCTTCAAGCTTGTCTAGGGCGTCTTTTGAACGCACTCTGTGACTTCGTGAGAAGGCGTATGAGGGTGAAAACATTGCGATAATTCTTTGTTATATTGTATTCTCTGAAAGCAAAGTCGTGTCTGTGTCGTTATGATGAATTTTCCAATTTTTAGGTTTATTGTCTTTTAAAAAAATTAAAAAGTTCTCTTTAATACTTGGGCGAAGACGGTTCACCTCGCCGAAAACCTTATGTAATGTTGGTGGAAGTTGTCCTTTAGATTCGACCCAAAGCGTATGATGAATCATTTGTTTGAATGCTAAGGCAGAGTTATCTACTTTAATATCAGTTTCAATTGCACTCTCAATATTGTTCTTTATATTGGTAATTACTTTATCTGAAAAAAAACAGATTCGGATAAAGGAACCGAGAGCTATTAAAAATCCTGCTCCAGAAGAAGCTCCTAATGCAATGAACAGTTTATGAAGAGTAGGAGTAACACCAATAAATGCGGATGTGATTCCAGAAACCGCTAAACCTAACGTACTTAACATCCCGCAGCCCCAGCCTCCGAAATGAATATACAAATCTCTCTTCAGAATATACGAAGATTCTGCTGAAAACTTCGGATTAGACAGATGATCCAATAATATTTTATCTATACCATGCTGCTCGGTTTTTGTTTGATGGATTAAATCCAGTGTTTTCGCAGTTAGATCAATTGATCGATAATCATCAAAATATTTTCTAAAAAAGTCGCTTAACACCTGACGTGATAACAGATTTTCAATTCTATGTTCATAATGGTAAATAAAATAGACGATGCTAAAAAAATAGGTCCTGCTTGTCTTCAGTAAGCTCTTTAGATCATTTATATCTAAAAATGAAGAAGCAAATAGCGGTGGAATGTATGCATCAATCTCAAAAGCTTTTGGTTCAGGGGCAGGCAGAGGTGAATCGATATCAATCGTTAAAAAACTTCCTAACAAAGGTTCTTTTAGGTCATCCGTTATTTCATTGTGCATTGTTTTCACCTATATTTTTTTCTTTTATACCTCATAAAATAGCCCGAATCAAGTAATAGGCTCCAGCTTGCTTAATGTTCCGATACAATAAATAAGTAGATGATACAATCAATAAGTTGCTATCCGTCACCGAGGGGGTCGGAGCCTACGTACATGCCACCTTTGACCAGGACAGATTGATTTTCTAATTACTTGATTTATTTAAAATCTTAAGCAATATGGCCTGGTCTGGAACCAGTATGACTACGAAGTCATTCTTAATGCATGTGTGCATGAACAAGGGGTAGCTTTAGAGTCAGTCGACTTGACAGTACTAGTTGTTAACTTATTCAAATCAGAAAAGAAACTTGGCCCTTGGTAATGCTGGCCTTTACTATTAACTAGGTGTCCTTTGTCGTTCTCTAAGTACGGTTCATCATCCAGCTCTTTTTGTTCCGCTGGAGTAATAGTCTTTTTCATATGGTCCTCTGTAATTTAAAAATTAATACTTATTAGTCTGCATTATACTGCATTTATTTCTATAGTTTCAACCAGGTAAAATTTCCTTGGCGGCTCATCAACGAGTTATTTTAAACTGGTAATAATGTGTGTTTGGCTTCTGAGTCTTGACAGCAAGGTAGGGATTTTTTGACCCACATTAAAACCGACTCGTGAGCAACAGAGATAGGCAGATTCTTTCTGATCACATGAGCGTCAATTTTCGCTCTAAGAGCTCGTTCCACTCTATTTTCAGGGGTTTCAAAAGGGCAGAAACAAACCACAATGGTTCCGAATGCTGATAGCAATGTGGTGGTAGCTGTAATGAGTTCTTCCGGTTCACGATTATTTTTACTGCTATCGCTATACAGGCAGGCTGAAGTTATAAATGTCGCCGTGAAAAAAACTTTCCAACCTAAGTTTCGGGCGATTTTAGGAATTTGATATAGGTAAGTATCTTCTGTTTGTTGTAATTTTTGATCTAATTCGCGTATTTTTAACAAAGTTTGATTTTGATCTTTATCAATAAAATAATTTGCTAAATCTGCGTTTTGTTCAAAAACCTGAATTAAGCGATCTTGATGTGAAATTTCTTTAGTCTCTCGTAACAAGTTAATCAATTCTTGATGTTCCATATTAATTTTCCTCGAACTTTTGTTTATGTTAGAAGTAATGCTGACATATGAAACAGTAGGGGTCAAGATACTTGATTTTTGTAGCTATCTTTGTTTAAATCAAACGAAAGTAAAAAGTTGCTTTGTATGTGACAAAAAAAAGAGATTATGATCGTAAATACGCTTAATCGTCACTGATATGGTGAAATTGGGTTTGTTGCTGCCGACGAGTAAATAGACTTCACCCGCATAAGCCTGTTTTTGATCATATTTTTTCAGGGAGTAGATGGTTTATGCGTAAAATTTTGAATTTATTCTTTTTGATTCCGGCTTTAATAAAATATCCTAAAGCCTTTTCCACAACCACGCCGCCAGAACCGGTTAGGATTAATGATTGGCCTGATGTTGCTCTTTATTCGGCAGCGGAAGGTCCTTTTGAAAACGTTATTTCACTTATAGATCACTTTTTAAATGAGGGAAAAAATATTGATGCGCTGCTTAAAACTACCGGCCATACCTTACTAGAGTCGATCTCTGATGAATCAAAGATCATTCTTCCTGAATGCTCACCAGTTGTTGCTGCTGATACCAGCTGCACATCTTTACAATTAGAGTACGCTCAAGCTCGAAAAAAAATCATAACACATTTAGTTGCAAAGGGAGCTGATCCTAAGGGTGCATTCGAACTGCTGATAGAACGTGCGCTGAGTGATGAATGTGCGGTGACAGATAGCTGCGCATTAAATTATGAGATTATGGGTATTCTGTTAGCCCGCCATCGTGGTTTGCAAACGTCACTATCTCCATTAAAAGCAGCCATGGTTGCTAAAGATGAGACCTTGATTAATTTTTTGCAGCAGTATGCTCCAAATTTCGTTGAAAATTTTATAAATTCCATAATGGATGATTCTTTAATAAAACCCTACCTTGTTCCTATACAATGGTTTATTACCTGGACCAGTGTTTTTTTTATCGTGGGGTACAGACTTGAATTTGATCTGCAATTTTTCATTGAGTCTGTTGGAGTAGTTTGTCTTGGATTTTTTGCTATGGGCCCCGGGCTTAGAAAGCAGTTCTTAGGAGAGTTTAGAGACCATTTGGACATGGTTGATCTATGGTTTTCCATATTTTTTATTTCTCTTGCTATTATGATTCCGCCAAAATGGTTGTCGGTTTTGGGTCTTCGTAAAAATGAACTAAAAATAGAAGCAAAAACTGAAATGAAATCTATAAAGCAAATCACCACATCAAAATCCAAGCCTGAAGCATTACCTAAACCTAAAAAAATACTTAAACAAAAACGTTCTTCTTTGTTAGCCTCGTCGAAAGAAAATAAACAGGTTAACGAAAATAAAGCCCCTGAAAAAAATAATGAACAAAAAACTCTGCAGGCTTCAGTTTCTTTTCCAGAAACTTTGCTGAATATAGCTCGGAGTGATAGTGTAATCAGAAGTGCTTTGAACGAACAATTTCTTAAAGGTGCTCTCGATTTAAATTGCTTTTGGGGTGAACAAGGGGATACCTTATTAATGCATTTAATACGTGATGGGTACATCGAAAGCGCCAAATTGGTGATTGACAAAATTATGGCTCAATGTGCTCATTTAATTAATGAAATAAACGATCAAGATCAAACTGCATTGATGGTAGCTTGTCAAACCAATAAAATCAGTATTATAAATTATTTATTAGAAAACGTTGATAATCTCTATACTAATTTACGTGATCGACGCGGAGATAATGCGCTGTCTATCTGGTTAAAGCATTCGTTACAATCTTCTAAACAAACATTTAGTTGTACTAAAAAGCTTGTTGAACGTGGATGTGAATTAATTTCTGCAGCACGTCAAATGTGGCAGTTTTTGGAATTTACTCCTGAACAGAGGCAAGAACTTGAGAAACTCGTTGCTGTCAAATCAGACGATTCGGTAGATGCTGCGCCTATTCTTGCAGTAAATTTAGAAATAAAGTATCCAGCGATAAAATTAAAAACCCAGCGTAGAAAGTCGACAGATATATCAAGCTCTCATGCGTCTGAAAAGCGTAAAAGTTCGCAACCGGTAGTAACATTTGAAGAACTGAAAATCTCACAATTAAGCTATCGACAAAATCAAAGATTTTTTCGGATTTGTCTTAGCAATCTTCAGAATTTATTTGCGGCATTGAGGCAAGAATCGACTAATTCTCTGGAAATGTTTTGTCGTCATGCTGAAATGCTTCTACAAATACTAGATTTATCTAAAAATATAGAGGATTACAATAAATCAAAAGGATTGTCTATTGAAAAAACTCCTCTAGAAGACTTCATGTACTATATACGGCATAGTGTGATGCCGCTATTATTACAAGCCAGTATATTATCATCAGCTATACCTGCTGTTGAAGAAGTTGCCAATCAATTTATTCAATGGATACCGAGTCCACTTAAAGAAAAGATTAAGAAAAAACTACTCTTATCTGCAGACGAAATGGAAACCCTTTCTACCACTTTCCAACGTTTAATCGACTTTTTCCAGGGAAGTAATGTACTTGGGTTGAGCCTTTCTCAAAGTAAGTTATTTAAAATAATGACGGATTTTCATCATCAATTGAACACAACTGAGTTTGTCCCAGCTATACACGAAGCTTATGTGTCTTCTTTTGCATTGCCAATTATTAACGAAATATATACAGCAATTGCCTCGGATTTAAAAGCAGAGTCGCATCGCAGCCGTCAACATGTTTTAATTACGATGTTATGTTCTTGTGGCGACGCTTTTGTTAGATATCGCAGTATTACCCAAAGTCAAGTATTTAGTGATTTTGTAGGTAAATGTCGAATTGATTTAAGAAACCGATTGATGCATGAACCACAGTTTGGTTTTTTAGACGTGACCCCGCAGCAAATCGAGCAGCTTTGCAAACAAGCCCAACAAGCAATTCGTTCACAAGGCTTAAAAGCAAAACTAGATTGGGGCAATTCTATTTACGGGCGTATACATGCTAAGCAAGGTATCGCCGCAGTATTAGCCGGCTGTGGGTTATTTGTTGGCAGTACCAAAGACCCTGCTGAGCTCGAAAACTTAGTGCTAGAATATTTAGGACCCACTACTCATCAAAAGAGAAAGATCAAATCTTTCACTCCATTAGGCAAGCTGCGGCAGTGATTTTTTGCAGTCTAGAGGGCCTCTGAATCGGAAGCCTATAATCCTTTGAAAGAAAAGAGCAATTTATTTTAAACCTTGCCGAATTATTTACAGGGCTATAGAAAAAGCTGTTTATATTTATTCTGTAGCTGCTGGGAGGCGAGATATCGTTAAGTTATTGCAAAGAAGAATTTTGTCTTAAACTACATCTGCATCTAGCAGTTTCACAAATGAATCACTGACTTGTTCTCAATGCCTTCATAATTCGTAGATATAAATTTTTGATGCTATTTCTAACTGGTTCCTTGCGCAAGTTGTTAATTTCAATTTTGTTATTATTAGATAAGTTTGATGTAGTTAGTATTTTATTAGTAAGCAAATTATTGGGTGAAAACTCGACGTTAGTCACACTAACGTCATCCAAATTTCTTAAATAAGCTGTCTCATTTTTAGCAATGGTTTGCCGTTCAATTGCATTGAATTCTTGAGCTAATTTTATCCCTGAATTAGTAATGATACTTAGATCTAATTGCCATTGAAAGCGGTTTCTTTTCATCCATAAATCAAAAGCTTGGTCAATATGTGTTTGAGCCTCAAGGTGGTTCATGCCAGTGACCTGCATTAAATGCTGTGTTGCTATTTGCCGCCGGCCTTTGAGCTCAGTTAAACCCATGTGTGTTACTTCATGGCATGGCTTACACAGAGCAATAATTCGCATTAGTTTTTGAACTTTGCTATCTTCGTCAAAGTGCCAACGTTCATGAGCGTCTAAAGGCGCTTTTTGCTTGGCAGCATTCACATTGATAGTTGCTTCGCTGATAAACAAATTTCCGCAACCGGTCCCAATGTGACAAATCAACGCATTTTCTGACATTAGTAAACCAACAAGATTTGGGAATAAGGTCTACAAACAAGGTATTGCCGCCAAAATTTCGATCTTCGCCAATGAGTTCTGAAATAGCTGCTTCTTGCTTGAGCGGCCATCTTTCGATCAGTTCTTTTCTGTCATCGGGTGAATACCACAATTTTTTTTCAGGGTCCCAGCGGGCGCCATATTTTTTTGCTTCTTCTTTATCCGTATAGGGAACAGAAAGATAAGTGCGCATTTTAATCCTTAAAAAGCTCAATGAATCTCTGCATGAACACGTCTTTTACAATGTGTTTTGCCTCTAACCCTATTAACTTGAATTCAATATTACTTCAAAATGGCAATTTGTTAAAGTCTTTGGGTCATTAATCATTGCGCGCAGGCAGTTATTTGACTATTGCAATATGCCTTGACATTATGTATAATGTTATACAATTTGTTAATTAAAAGAACACCATCCTATGACCAGTCGCAAAAAGCTTAATAGCCAGAAAATAAAAACTGAAAATTTCTCGGAAAATATCCTGTTATTGCGCGAGGCGAAAAAAATTGTATCAGCGCTTGGAAAAATGTTTGCGCCATGCTGTGAAGTGGTGCTGCATGATTTAACTCAACCTAGGCATTCAATTATTGCAATTGCTTGTCCATTATCTGGCCGAAAAATAGGTGAACCAACAACAGAGTTGGGTTTGGCACGCATTAACGACCCTAAATTTCCCGAGGTAGTGCAAAATTACCCTAATAGATTTCCAGATGGCCGTTCCGTTAAAAGTACTTCGATTGGCCTTAAAAATAGCCAGGGCAAATTTGTTGCAGCAATTTGTCTAAATTTAGATATTTCTTTATTTTCCGCAGTGCAACGAATTTTGACCCAATTCACTGCTTCTGAGCAACTTACGTTACCTATTCGAGAAAATTTACGGGTGCGATCAACTACTCATCTGCGCGAAATAATTGAAACTTTTGCAACTGAGCGAAACACCGACCCTAGAGTATTATCATTAAAGCAGCGCCGTCAGTTAATTCAAATCTTGAATGAATCCGGATTATTACAATTACGTGGTGGAGTTAATATTGTAGCGGAAATACTGGGTATTTCTCGCGCTTCTGTTTATAATGCTTTAAAATCAATTCCCTCAATTTGAGAAAAATTTTATGAGCAAATTTTTTTTAATCACTGGAGCAACCAAGGGCATAGGTTTGGCGATCACGCAACGTTTAATCGCTCAGGGGCATCAAATTATCGGTGTTGCTAGGCAAAATACTCAACCAGAATTTCCAGGGATATTTTATCCGATCGATTTAAGTGATTCCATCGCCACCCAGCAAGGTTTTCAGAGCATTAATCAAAATTATATTATCCATGGTATCGTTAATAATGTGGGGATAGCGATACCACAACCATTAGCAAATATTCAGTTGACAGATTTTCAAGCTGTGTGGGATTTAAATTGCCGTCCGGCATTGCAGGCTATGCAGATATTCACGCCGAACATGCTCAAAAACCATTGGGGTAGAATCGTCAACATCACCAGTCGCGCCGTGTTGGGCGCAGTTAATAGAAGCAGTTATGGCGCAGCCAAAGCTGCCTTGGGAAATTTAACTCGTACCTGGGCATTGGAACTGGCTGAAACCGGTATTACGGTTAATGCCGTTGCTCCGGGCCCCACTGAAACCGAATTATTTCGTCAAGCTAATCCTGTGGGCAGTGAAGCAGAACACAAACTTCTGACTACTATTCCCATGGGCCGCCTGGGCAAGCCGGACGAAATTGCTGCGGTGGTCGAGTTTCTATTATCAGACAATGTTAGTTTTATGACCGGCCAAACTTTGTATGTTGATGGAGGCGGCAGTATTGGCCGGCGTTTGGATTAAGAGAATAAGAGGTTACCAATGAAAAAAGCTGACCCGGCGGTTACTTATCAAGATATCTTGAATGCGTCTACCAGATTAAAAGGTTTTTGCCACCGGACTCCGGTTTTCACTTCGTCTCAAGCAAATGAAAAAACTGGAGCGCGGTTATTTTTTAAATGTGAAAATTTTCAACGAATCGGAGCGTTTAAATTTCGTGGAGCCTACAATGCAATTAGCCAATTAAGTGATACCCAGAAAGAACAAGGAATCGTTGCTTTTTCATCAGGCAATCACGCTCAAGCGGTTGCATTAGCTGCGCGTCTCCTCAATGTTCCTGCTACCATTGTGATGCCAATGGATGCTCCTTCGGTAAAATTAGCAGCGACGCGAGGTTATGGCGCAAAAATAATACTTTATGATAGAAATAAAGCTAGCAGGGAAGAAATAGCTCAAAATTTAATGAATCAATATGGATTGGCATTAATTCCTCCTTATGACCATCCGGATATCATTGCAGGCCAAGGGACTGCAGCTAAAGAACTTTTTGAAGAAGTGGGCGAGTTGGATTATTTGTTTGTTCCTGTGGGTGGAGGTGGACTCATTTCTGGTTCAGCCATTTCTGCAGCGTATTTATCACCGCCTTGTAAAGTGATCGGTGTAGAACCGGAAACCGGCAATGATGCTCAGCAGTCTTTAAGAACCAAAAAGATTGTCAAAATTACCGTGCCTAATACGATTGCTGATGGTGCACAAACTCAATTCGTCGGCCAATTGGTTTTACCGATTATGATTCAATATGTTAAAGATATTGTTACGGTCAGTGACAATCAGCTACGTGAGCAAATGCGTTTTTTTGCTGAGCGAATGAAAATAATAGTTGAACCGACTGGGTGTCTTGGTGCAGCCGCTGTTTTTAACAAAATCGTTGATGTGCAAGGTGCGCGGGTTGGTGTGATTCTAAGTGGTGGCAATGTAGATATGAATAAATTTTGTGATTATGTAAGGAACGTCCCATGAATTTAATTGAAACAAAAGAAGCTCCACTTCCTGGTGGGCACTACTCACAAGCCGTGGTCTCAAATGGACTAGTATTCGTCTCCGGGATTTTACCTTTGACTCCTAACCAAGGGCAATCCATACCTGAAGGGATCATAGCTCAAACAGAACAAATTTTTAGTAATCTTCGAGCTATTTTAAAGGCTTCCAGTTCTGATCTTGATCAGCTTGTCAGCGTGCAAATATTCATTGCAAATATTAATCTTTGGAAAGATATTGATAACATTTATCGAAAAGCCATGGGTGCGCATAAACCGGCGCGCATTGTGATTCCTTGTGGTTGCTCGCTGCATTACGACGCATTGATAGAAATGAGCGCCATTGCAGAAGCAGGTCAAGTCTGATTGGAGCACAAAGGTTTCAAAGTTACAGGCTTGTATGAAAAAATCAATCGTGATTATCGGTGGCGGTCCTGCAGGATTGATGGCTGCGGAGATACTGAGTCAAAGTGGCGCAAAAGTAGATCTTTATGATGCTATGCCCTCGTTAGGAAGAAAATTCTTAATGGCTGGCAGGGGCGGGCTTAATTTCACACACTCAGAACCTTATCAAACTTTTATCACACGATACGGCAGCAGGCAAAATGAAATCAACACGCATCTTAAGCATTTCAGGCCGGATGATCTATTGACATGGGCCAAACAACTTAACATTGAAACTTTCATTGGTTCGTCGGGACGGGTCTTCCCAAAGGGGATGAAAGCTAGCCCATTATTACGGGCGTGGTTGCAACGGTTGCAAGCCGACGGTGTCACTTTTCATCTGCGTCACCGTTGGACAGGTTGGCAACACTCTTTGCTGGTTTTTGATGCTCCTCATGGGGTGATCAAGGTCAAGCCGGACGCAACTATTCTTGCGTTGGGCGGAGCCAGCTGGCCAAAGCTAGGTTCACGTGGCGACTGGGTTCCGTGGTTAACACAGCAGGGAATTGAGGTGAATCCATTTCGTGCTGCTAATTGCGGGTTCACTGTCAATTGGTCAAAACATTTTAGTGAAAAGTTTCATGGCCAGCCGATTAAGTCTGTTGTGCTATCATTTAAAAATTTTAAACAATTAGGCGAGTTTATTGTTACGAAAACCGGGGTAGAAGGCAGTCTCATTTATGCCACTTCAGCAGTGCTGCGAGAACAAATCGAATTAACCGGTAGTGCTATAATCAAGCTAGATCTAGCGCCTGGCTCATCCAGAGAAAAGTTGCTCAAAGCCTTGGCAAGACCTCGTGGCTCGCGCTCTATAACCAACCATATTAAAAAAGCCACTGGAATCCAAGGGGTAAAAGTAGGTTTGTTATATGAATTTCTTCCCAAGCAAGATTTTGCTAATATCGAAAAGTTGGTAGACACGATTAAGATGCTACCCATTGCACTTGCTACGCCAGCCCCAATTGCAACAGCCATTAGTAGTGCCGGTGGAGTTCGTTTTGAACAAGTTGACGGCAATTTAATGCTTCGTAAAATGCCCGGTGTTTTTTGCGCAGGCGAAATGCTGGATTGGGAAGCGCCCACCGGTGGTTACTTACTCACTGCTTGTTTTGCCACGGGCAGAGGCGCCGGCCAAGGTGTCTTGAACTGGTTAAGTTTGCTCGAGTCGTCTAGTGAGGATTAATCCTTAGAATAAATTATAAACCATTGTTAGTTCTCGTGGTTTTATTTTCTATCATTACCTTTGATGTTTGCGATTATATCAAAGAAAGGTAACTCTTTGAGGATTGGTCTAAAGATTATGGATTACAGTAGCGTATGACAATTTAACATTTCGTTGAAATTGAGTTAACATATAAAATGACAGGGTAGCGAAAGTAATAATCAGAAAAATAAACGATTTTTCTGATTTTAAATAGGGATAAGTTGCAGTACAATAAATTAAAATCCAAAGACCCGAAAAATAAACTATCAATCCAAGGCATTGTTTAATCGAGGAAAATAATTCCTGGCGCGACCTCGCATGGGTAGCAATAAAAACTAATTGACCAATGCCGAATAAAATAAATATTTGGTTAATTAATTTTAAGTAACTAAATGTAAGCATATAAGTAAAGAAAACAAACAGCAATAGTGCTACAATTTTACCGCCCCGCAATCGGAATGATGGGTTTTTTAAGCTAGTCTGCCGAAAAACACATAAAGCTATAGGAATAGGCAAGTAAGAAATAATATGCAATAAACTTAAAAATTCGGCTAATTTACCCCAGCTGCGAAAAGCGAGTAAAAACAGTATTGCCAAACCAGTATTAATGAATAATGAACGATGCGAGACGTGATATTTTGGATTAATTTTTCCCAAAAATTCAGGCATTTGTTTGTTGCGAGTCATAGCGGTAAACATACGTGACGCAGAGCCTGTAAAAGTAATTCCAGCCCCAGACGGACTAATTACGGCTCCTAAATATATTATAGAAGTAAATAAATTTAATCCCAACAATAAAGCCAACTCAATCATTGGTGCGCTCATTTGTAGTTTAGACCAGCCAAATTGGGTTAACATGGCTGGAGGAATAGCGCCGATAAAAGCAATTTGCAGTAGCAAATAAATGAACAGACAAAATAAAATAGAAAAAATCAACGATAAATAAATATTTTTTTCAGGATTTTTAACCTCGCTTGAAAAAGAAACAATTGATTGAAAGCCATTAAATGAAACAAAAATACCACTAACTAATATTGCTGAGATTATATTATGTTGATCGTAATGAAATATTCCGTTGTTTAGTAGAGTGAAATTACTTGGATGAAATGCCACAGCGATAATAACTAAAGCAGTAATAGCTGGAATTATAATTTTCAATACACCGAGTATGTTGCTGGCTTTGACTAGAATTTTTGCGCCCCAATAATTTAGTAAACAGTAAATCAATACTAAAAAAATCGACAAGATATTACCGTAAATGGTAAGTTGATCATGATCGTAAAAATAAGGTTTAAAATTAGGTATTAAATTTATTAAATATTGAATGCTGGCATCAGCTTCCAGCCCAATTACTGCGACCACACTCAACCAATTTGCCATAGCGAAAGGAAAACCATAAAATTTATTATGAGACAAAGTGGGAATAATGGCAGTCAATCCTCTTTTAGGATGAAGAGCTGCTAACTCGGCTACGCACAGTGCTAAAAGTAAAATTATGCTTCCACTGATAATCCAGACTAGAATAGCTGCTGGCCCTGCTATGGTAGCGGTTCTATAAGGAACGAACAGTGAACCGCTGCCGAGAATAGATGAGATACCGATAAAAATTGCAGAAATTAAGCCGATTTTTTTCTTTGTCATGAGAATTCCAATTAAATTGTTTAAAAAATTATACCAGCATTTGTGATTAGTATAACTTAAAACATGAGATCTTTGAATCAATTAAAGCTGGCTTGAAGATGACAATGAACAAAATTATTAGTATAATTAGTAGTATGATAACATTAAGGAGAATCAATATGAGCATAGGAAATATTAATACGGATGTTATTCACGGGAAATGGAAAGAAATTTCCGGTAAATTGATCCAAGCATGGGGAAAATTAACTCATGATGAAATTCTTAAAATGAAAGGTTCACGTGAAGAGTTGGAAGGAATTTTGCAAAAAAAATATGGATATAGTAAAGAGCAAACTAAAAAAGAAGTCGATGATTTTATCAAAAAAAATAATTTGTAATTTGAGCATATGGGGTTAAGTTTCCAAGTAGATTCGAATTTACTTAAAGACTTATCCCCATAGTGGCTGATGTGTGCCCAGTGGAACGGAAGGGGTGTAATAAAAATCCTTGTTTCGGACGCTTTAATGCCAGGGCTACAAACTCCAATTGTCCGATCTTGAATCTTCCTGCACCAGTCAGACCAGAAGGTCTTCCCGTTTCGAGAGTTGATAGTTAACAGATTCGGTAACTCATCAAGACTTTTCAATCAATGCGCTGTCTGAACCAAAGATACTCTTACTGAATAAATCCCACCTATGGCGGCGTGTATCTGCAAAGCCCTCCTCTAAATGTGGGTGGGCATTAAATCAGCGTCAGTAATCCCTACTGCTTTTATAATGGTTGAGAGTGTATTCGTAAAATACCATAACTAAAACCAGGAAACAATTCCGCGAAGTGACCATTGCCGTAACCCTTGACTGTTAGAATTGCATTGTATAATGTGAACATTAAATCAGTCTATTTAAATAAGGAGAATTTAGTGAGGAATACAAGAAAACAATTCGCCCAAGATGCAAAAAAGGAAAGGCAATCAAATCCTGCATTTACACGTGATTTTGACGAAAAAAAACCAAAGATGAATCGAACCGCCTTAGAAATTGAACTAAGTAGTGCTCTAAATAATTTCAGACTGACCATGGAAAACTCACTGCTCAATTTGGCTTATTTAGCTGAAACTTTTCGTGAAATCGAAATGTGTTATATGACCATAGCTTGGTTGCCTGCATTCCTTTACAATGCATGTATGCGTTTCCAAGATGGAGATTTTGATCGTCCGTATGCTGAAAGTCTGCCTAAAACAGCTTATAGAATTACTTATAAATTAAAGCTTAATGGTAATGGATATGAAAGAATAGTAGTCGAAGAACCTGTAAAGCCGGAAAATATTGAACATGCATACCAAACTTTAAATGCTTACTGTAAAGTGTTTGCTGACAAGCAGCCCGGATTCAAGGAGTTGTATTGGCGGCGACAAATAGATTTTTATAAATCATTTAAATCGCGTCAAGAAGTAAAATCTGATGATAAAATTCCGCTAGAATTAAGTGAATTATATCAGCATCTTAAATCTTATGAAGACTTAATATGTGGTTCTGCTCTTAATGTGGCCCGCTCAATTTATAAAGCTTTACAAAATAATCCGATTTTAACTACTCAGCATAGTAATCAATTGATTCTGTCAGTTTTTACAGGCCGTGATGTAACTACGATCTCTATCACTGGTGCGAGAACTATTCTGCCACATGTTAGGAAACACCTTGTTGATTTAATTGGAATTTGTGTAAAAATTCATGAGCAATTACATCCCAATCAATACTTGCCTGCTCCCTTACCTGCCGCTCCAGCCTTACCTAGACTCCCTGTTAGAGTGCGTTCGAATTCTACTCAGGAATTTTTTAAAAATTCGTCTATGTTATTAACTCAAAAAGAGCAACAACTCATTCTTGAATCTAGAAAGTCATTAAAAATAGAAGGTACGGAGGAGGCAAAGCAGCAACAGAAACCACCCTTAGCCCCGCCGAAAAGATTGATACGTTCAACCTCAGCTACTCAATTTTTTAAACTCCCATTGGATTTGGCTAAGCTTAAATTGAGTGACCAGGAAGAAAAGTTGATTGGACAACGAAGGCTAAGACCCTTAGGCTCCTCCTGACATTCTGGTCAATAATTTATGCGCTTAATACTCTTAAGGGGGTGGGTGTTTCCCTGGATTTATTCTAATGAGGTGATCAAAATCCTGCAGCTTTCTAAAAGGCAGCAGCAGGATTGCCTTAGTTATTTCTTAACTTTCAAGACCATTCCATGGCAAGATTATCCTGGCTGCTCACTCTATGAGACAGTCAGGGATTATCTCATATTGCAATTTATTAAAGAGAAATTTGAAAATTCCGCTAGGGTCCATTTTGAAACAGTTAAAAGTCTAATAAAATCACTAAGATTGACTCAGTTAATTCAGCAAAATACTCTGCCTGCAAGCACCAGTTTTGAACAGAAATATTGGCTGAGTACCTGTCTACTGCAATCCATCGATGCTTATAATCAGAGGATTGAAGAGCATTCTGTTAACAAAATAAAAGAAAAATTGATTCAATTAAAATATAAACCAGAACAGCTTGATGAGCAATGTCGGAAATTAGCTCATCTGGTACTTCACCAATCGGAAATTGTCATTACCTTTGATTCTAAAGGATATGATTTTTCATCTGCAAGTATGTTCAGCTTTTTTCAAACCCGAAAAACTAACGCGGCAAATATCCAGGATGAAAAAAGTTTTAATGAATATTTAATCATTCGTTTAAGTGCAGAAACGCTCCATTATTTAAATGCTGAGCCAGATAATTTACAAAATTTTTTAATGGATAGTTCTGCCCATCCTGTCTATGCTACATTACAATTTTTGGTCACTCCTGTGACCATTTATGGTAACAGTTTTATGGTACTGGATCGTTCTCAAAAAAATGCTGCAACCGCTATTTTTGGATCACCAATAAGAAAAATGATCGAGCAAGGCATACGTCTGAAGCCGGTGCGATTTACCAAGTCACCTTATCCATTGATTGCTCAATTCTCCGACCGGTTACTAAAAACTTGTCTTGAGACCGATCAAAAAAAACCATTTTCGTCGGAATTTGATATACAATTTAATAATCATGAAACACAGTATATAGAAGTTCAACTACTTAATAATATTTCATTGAATAATTCTGGTCATGTTAAGCATATCCATCTGGATTTTAATTCACATTTACCTAAATTTGAAAAAATTGACCAATGGATTGATCAGGGGATAAATATCAGTATTGGCAATAATCCCTTTGATTGCTTAGCCTTTAGAGAAGCCTATTCTTCGGGAGAGATGGCAGAATTTCTTCTCAAAGAGACGGTGTCTCATATTTATAGAGCCGCATTAATTATTGCTGAAACCAACGAAAGCTATTTAAAATTAATCCCCAGCCATAAGGCATTGCAATTTATATTTAATATTACCATGAATAGGCCGCACCTGCATCAAGCTCAAGCGGCAGCCTTGCTCTACCAGTTGGGAGTTCGCAGGTATTTCACTAATATTCCTGCGATCGCATTTGATCAAAAAAAAATAGAATACATTCTGCCATTAACCGAAACATCTGCTGATAGTGGTGCGTTAACAGATCATGACTCCTATTCTGAAAACTTTTATTCTTTGAAAAAACTATTAGAAAAATTTCTGAAAAAGATTTTTTTAATCGTGCTGATTTCATTTCAAAACGAACAATATTATCTGCTTAACAATAAACCCCACCCAATTACCGGCAAAGGAGCAACAGAAGAAAGCAATCAAACTAAACATTGCCATCTAGGTGAAGCAAAGACTTCTTATGATATTGAAGTGCATTGGATGTTTGATCGTGTAGTGATTGAAGTTATCTCCAGCCGTCAACAGGATGCAGATTCAGTCATGGCAAATATAACTAAATTATTTGCAAGTAAAGCTAAACTTGACCAATTTTTAATTTATATTGATTTGCCTTTAACTAAATTGCTCAAAAAACTGCAAAAATCTTACTACCCTTATCAAAGTACCATTATCTATGAAAATAAAATAATCAGTCATTATGGAGATTTGTTATTTGCATTTAGATATGGTTTTACCTCGCCGGGAGGGCATAATAATGATCCTTATAGTTGGATTGGAGCGGTAGCTGATATTGAGTTTGGTAAATTAATAGCTGATTGGCGAATTATTGAGGCTCATAAAAAAATCTTGAACACGACTGCTCAGCCCGTTACTATTTACTATTCCTTGCCTACTGAATGTTTGGCTACGATTCAGGAGGAAGCAGATGAGTTTGTTCCAGGCAGCTTGCTGCGCATACCGGTATGGAGATTAGGCAATCTAACCTCGGAAGAAATTGATCGATCCGCTAATATATGTAAGCTGAGTAGTGAAAACTATATAAAAAATTTTGGTAGAGCTTTATTGTTGAGACCTGTTAACTCCATTGTAGTGTACATACATTGGGCGCAGCAAGAAATACAAGAAATAATTTCAATGCTTTTTTATAATACCGTTAAATTTTCGGTTGAAATAAAACGGCAACTAGAAGTTATCACTTATAACGAAGCATACTATTGGAAACCCTGTCATGACTTTGGAAGAATTGAAATTAAAGGAGCAAATCATTACATAGAACTCTTGCAAAAACAAGTTCATGATTTCTCTCATTCATTGAGCACTCAAACTCGAGAGTCTACCTTAGTATTAGCTGAAACTAATCCATTGCAGTTGATCCAAAGGATGGAAGAGACGCCTATCGACTTAGTCTGTAATGATTTGAAGTTGACTCAAAGAATACTCAAGCAATTGCGTACCAATAGTTTGACTTATCTACTTCAATTTAAAATTGATAAAATTAGTGAAATTTTTATGCAAATTAGTAAAGCTGGTCACCCCTGGGATCAGCTTCTAGGTGAAAAAGGTGGTGAAATTGCCCTACATTTAATTAAGTTGGTTTTACCAGATTCAAAAGCTGACCACTCTTTTCTAAAAAAATTTGTTTTGGAGTCTTGGGGGCCATTAGAGAAAACCACACTACATATAGCAACGGAATTACATGATCTACCAGCGGTAAAATTTTTATCGGAAAAAATAGGTATTATTCCCCAAGCTAGAGATAAAAATTGGGATACGCCGTTACATTACGCTTGCCAAAAAGCTGATCTGGAACTGCTACAATATTTTATTATCCAGCGTAAAGCACAGTTATTTTTGAGAAATTACAAAAAACAAAGTTTGTGGTTTGTAGCTGCCTTAAGCAATAATTGGCAGATTGTTTATTTTTTAACTGAATGTCTTAGTAAGGACCCTGCACTGCCTAGTAATATAGAAAAATTTAAAAAAGATATGGTTGCAGAAGCGAAAAGTCATTTGGCGCATAAATCGTTTTTACATCTACTGATTAATGAGTGTAAAATGGAACCAAATCAATTTGAATTTGTGGTTAAACAGATGTTGTTAATATATCATTCTATCATTAAACTTCCCGATAGTAATGGTAATACACTGTTACATCTTGCCGTAGGCAGGAATGATATAATGGTAACTCAATTACTGATCGATGCTAAGGCAGATATCAACCCTCGTAATAACGAATTCATGACTCCTTTAGACATTGCGAATATTCATCTATATGAAAACGTTGCTGGGTTGCTTACTAAACATGGTGCGACGCCAATTACTTTTACAGCTATTGCCGATTTTTCTTTGGATCAGTATCCTAGATTTGGTCTTGGAGACTTATCTGTGCCAATATCTCGTAAATAAGAGCGAATTCTTTTAATTTTAGGAGGGATTAATATATGCAAGACATACAAAGAGAAATAGAAAATATTGCTTTAGACCAAAAGATTATTGCGATTCAGGAAATCGTTAAAAGTAAATCTGATCTGCTGTCCGCCGAATTTAAACAACATCTTACTGGTCTTGCTGCGGTGTATCTCCCAGATTTAAAACAACAAAATTCCGCTGAAAAAGAAATGTCCTTAACTACATTAATTAAGCAGCTTACTAGTGACTATTCAAAGGAATATTGTTTTGGGCTGGTGATGGAAATTTTTCAGCGTGGCCGGGGCTCTTTACAGCATGATTATGAACCTAAGCAATCTCCACCCAAAGTTAACACAAAATTAGATGAAAAAAAGCCTGCAAAGCAGCCGATTAAAACATCTGAGCTTGAATCTTTTGTTAAGGATTTATTGGGTGAATTAGCAGATATTGATGTTTCGGACAATGATATTGAGGTATTCTTAAATACTTTAACCTATTCTTTACAATTTTTTACGGATCAAAATGATCTTGAAAATACTTTACGAACGGCAATTCACACTTTAAACACCCAGTATTTAAAATTAGCAAATACTGCAGCTATTATTGATTTGCTTAAACCTGCTTTGTTGAAATTGAAAACCGGAACTTTTACCGATTCTGCACTAAATTCTCCTGTTTTTGAACCGAACAAAGCTGCTTTACCTGAAAAAAAACCTGCCTTTGGCGATGAGGTCCAAGATGATACAGATGACGAAGCTGATCTGGATGACTCAGATGAAGAGAATAGCGGGTTAATGCAGATGATTGCTGAAGGTAATTTTGATGAAGATTGTTATAAACTGCTAACAGCAATTTTTTTCACCACTGCGGCAACTGATGTCAGTGAACTTTGCCAAGAAATCAAAATCGCCGGAGATCAATTTTTACAAGCATTGCAAAGCCAAGTAGACTCTGTTATCCCAGACGGAAAATTCCCGACAATTATTGATCAATATCAGAAAAAATTATCTAATTTTCAAAAATTCTGTTCCACGGCATTTGATGAATTTTATAAAAAAACTTCCAAACGTATTTTACGTGAGCCTTCGCTTTATGCTTTGACCAAATCATCTGAGGAATTAAGTAATAAGCTTAAGAAACTGTTGAGTCAATATTCTTCAGGGAAAAATTCTCTCAGCGGTAATCAATTTAGATTAGCACTGGGAGTCAGCTCTTCTAGCAGCTCAGGCTCTAGTCAATCTAGCTCACAATCCAGCTCAACAAAGTTTAGCGGGTCAGGCCCGTAACTTTGTCAGACGTTCTGATCATTTAAGTCAAGTTTACAGACCGGATTTGATGTGGCGATCCGAGAATTAGGTCTTTGGATTGGGTTCTTTGTTCTTCCACGCTCGTAAGTAATAAAATACTTCTATCGGATCAACCAAATTTTTAGCGATATGTTTCGATACATTTTCAATAATTTCTGGAGCTGTGCAACGCAGGAAAGGATTTGATTTCCGTTCTTCTTTTAAAGAGCTGGGAAGGGTACAGCCATGATCGCGCATAGCATGGGTTGCATTGAGTAATTTAGAGTGAAGATCAGGATTGTCGGGATCAACCAGTTGAGCAAAATTTAAATTTGCTAGAGTATATTCATGACCACAATAAATTTTCGTGGCTTCGTCTAGCTGATTGATCTTGTTCAGAGAATGATACATTTGTGCAGCCGTGCCTTCAAAAATTTTACCACAACCGACACTAAATAAAGTATCGCCACAAAATAAATTATCTGCCACTAGATATGCTACATGGTCCAATGTATGCCCTGGAATTGCTAAAACGGTTACTTTCATTGACATACAATCAAATGTTTCACCCTCATGGACTGGGTGGTTAATCTGGGGAATACTAGTTTGATCAGCACCGTAGATAAAAACATTCGGATAGTGGCTCAATAGTTCAGCAACTCCACCGCAGTGATCTGCATGATGGTGAGTAATCAGAATTCCTGTTAATTCAAGCCGGCGTTTCTGCAAAATTGCCAATAAGTTGTGTGCTTCTCCCGGGTCAACCACCCAAGCTGTCGATGAATGTTGATCTGTCAGCAACCAGATGTAATTGTCTTGGAAGGCACGAATCGGCTCGATTTTCACCAAAAAATACTCCTATACAGCGATTTATTTAAGATTCAATTTCAGTAACTATTCAGCCGTTCTGCGTTTGCAAATCTATATCTCTGAACTAGTTACTAATTGCAAGCATTTATAATAGTGCGCCAGTTGAAGATTGTCCATTCAAGCCCAAGAAATTATTGCGGGGTTAATTTTAAATAATTTGAAAAAAATAAATAAACACCGTTAGTCCATCCAAAACCAGCCTCATTGCTGGAATAGCCATAATAAATTTTGTTTAATCTTGAGCCGCAACTTCGTACATCATATTTTTCTACAATAACGCCATGCTTTGCAAAATCGTTATCAATTAGGCTAATCCATTTATAGGCGATACGCCGTGCTGCTTGCTGATAATGGTAATTATCCAGACCTTTAACTGCAAAATATTGCAAAGGAGCCCAACCATAAGGCGCATCCCATTGCATATGCGTAACATAAGCGCTGGTTAAAATGCCACAGTTAGTTTCTAATGAGGGTAAATTTTCTACAATTCTTTTTGCTTGTTCTGGAGATGCAATTCCAGCCCACAAGGGATAAAAAGTAGCTGCATCAATATAAGGTCTGGTTGCTTTAGTTTTAAAATTATAATCAAAATAAAATCCAGTGTTGTTGTCCCACAAATATTGATTGATCAATATTGCGCGTTTTCTGGCTCTTTGTTGCCAAATTTTTGCTTGATTCAACTCTCCCAGGGTCATATAGATTTTTTGAGTATCTACTTCCATTTTATACAATAAAGAATTGAGTGTAACCGGAGCATAATTAATAATTGTGGCGCCAAAGGCCCCGTATTGACCTGTGAGATCAAATCCAGACTCTCTTACCGATCGATCATTGGTATAAAACAACGGTGTCAATTGATTGGTATTTTGATCGTAATAAAGATTTATGTCGTAATCTGATAGCGAATTATGCCGGTAATAGTCTTTAACTTCATCATAAAACGATTTTCCGGTTGATTTATCAGGTATATTGGCTTCATACGAAGGGCCATTTCCTTCGGCATAGTAACGAGATAAACCTAAATTTGGAATCAAATGCGGAGGAGAGGTCCAAAAATGATATAATTTTGTTATTGCGGGTAAAGTGGATTTTAACCAGACTTTATCGTGAGTTTGATTATAAACCGCTAAAACCATTTGAGTAACCAATGGCGGCTGTGATCTTTGTAAATGAAAAGAGCGGTTTGAATTTAAAATTTTTCCGTAATAATTGATCTCATAAACAAAGTTATCAACCATATTTTTTGCTAGTGTAATTTGATGATTTGCTAGCAATCCCAATATAATAAAATAGCTATCCCATCCATACATTTCATTAAACATCCCTCCCGGAACCACAAAGGGATAAGGTAAATAGAGCAGACCTGGTGGAATACGACTGGTTTCTGCCGGCAATTTTTCTAAATCTATTTTCTGAAAATCTTGCGGTGGCATTTCCTGGTGTAATTTTGCGGAAATTTTATCAATTGATTCATCCGCCGGAATATAAATTATCCATTTTTGTGGCGCTGGGATAACTTTAGGATCGATAGCTGCTTTTAATAACTGTTTATTGGTGCGGGTTAATACCGGCCAACTTTGGTCAATATAATTTAGTACTGCAATATGTTGATCATGCTCAATAGATATTTGTGGATCGGGATTAGCTACACATTTGGTTATTAAAATAAGTAATAGATAAAATTTTTTGATGTTCCTGAACATTTTTCCTCCTTGAAAGACTGAATAGTCTAGCAGAACTTTTATGTTAGCTAGTTTTTAGGGCTCATGTCTATGCATTGGTAATTTTACTATTTATTAAAAACCAAATTTATTTTATAATAAAAGTGACGTAGTGAATCAAAACAGCAGGATGCAAGGGGGAAAAAGATGATGGTGCGTATTTGGATTGTTTTTTTGTTTAGTTTGCTCTATTTACCTGCAGCTTATAGTTTTTACGGCAAAGAATTTTGTAATTATCCTGATGATTTTTTGTGCATGAAGGTTGAGCCAGGTCAGACGTGGGAAAAGTTATGGCCAGACCCTCATGAAAGAAATTTAATAATGCGTTTTAATAGAACTAATTTACCCTTATCTACTCGTCATTGGATAGTGATTCCTAAAAAATTAAATCAACTGAGTTTAATGGATTTAGCTCCTTTCCCACTAAAAATTGTACCTCCTCAGCATCGATTTCTGCTTATAGACCTCAAACAGTTAGCTTTTGGAGCTTATAATAATGCTGGAGATTTAATATACTGGGGGCCGATCTCAGGAGGTAAAAGTTTCTGTGAAGATATTAAGCAACCTTGTAATACTCCTTTAGGTTCATTTCGTATCCAGCGTATGCAAGGGGCTGACTGTATCTCTTCGCAATTCCCAGTTGCTACTAACGGGGGCGCTCCCATGCCTTATTGCATGCATTTTTACAGAGGCTATGCCATACATGGTTCTTCTGAACTTCCAGGAAAAAATGCTAGTCATGGTTGTATTAGGCTTATCACTACCGACGCGATCTGGCTTAATAAAAACTTTATAAAAATTGGAACTGAAATTAAAATTATAACCTCAAACGAACCTCAAGACGGCTAAGGCTAGCTTGTGCTCCTAAAATAACCTTGTATTTTATCCTAATATAGATTAAAATAACCTTGTATTTTGGGATAAATTTTATGTCTATATCCAGATTGGAGTTAGGTTCGTTAAAAAAATGGGCTTTGCAAACTCGCCGTAAGCCATTGATTATTCGTGGCGCTCGCCAAGTTGGGAAATCCACATTGGTAAACCTTCTAGCGCAACAGACTCATTTAGATTTATTGACTTTAAATTTTGAGCAACAACCTGAATTAGCCGATTTATTTGCCCGTCCAGACCCAAAAAAAATTTTAAAATTGTTAGAGGTACAAATCAATCGTCCGATTCATATTGGTAAAACCTTATTATTTTTAGATGAAATTCAAGGAGTTGCTAAAGTAATATTACCGGCTTTGCGGTATTTTTATGAAGAAATCCCAGATTTACATGTCATTTCTACAGGGTCTTTACTTGATTTTGCTCTCAATGAAGCCCAATTTTCAATGCCTGTGGGCCGTATCGAATATCTGTTCATGGGACCGTTAAACTTTGAAGAATTTTTAATTGCGCTGGGTGAACAATCATTATGGGCTTTCCTCAATGAATTTCAAATAAATGATATATTACCTCAATCCATTCATAACCGGTTAATGGACTTATTGCGGGAATTTTTAATTATTGGTGGAATGCCCGAGGCTGTGGCTGCTTTTGCTGAAAATAGGGATTATCAGAGTGCAGAGAGGATTAAACACGCTATTTTAAACACCTATCGAGATGATTTTAATAAATATAGTACTCCAACATCCCATAATCGAATTAGAAAAGTTTTTAGTGCGTTGCCAGCTCTAGTTGGAAAGCGCTTAAAATATAGTTTAATTAGTCCCGATGAAAAAAGTGTTGTTATTGCCAATGCGTTGGAAAAATTATGCTTAGCGCGAGTCGCTTATTTAATAAAACACAGTGCTTGCAATGGTCTGCCGTTAGGTGCACAAGTCAATGAAAAAATTTTTAAACCCTTATTTTTAGATGTAGGATTGGTTTGTACTAGTTTGGGATTAAATTTGTTGGATATCGGAGTTGCTAATACACTTAGTTTAGTCAATTCAGGTGCAATTTCCGAACAATTTATTGGGCAGCATTTATTGTATTTGCATCCTTCTTATCAAGAACCCGCGCTTTATTACTGGGTTAGGGAGAAAAAATCTTCGTCTGCTGAAGTAGATTACGTCATTAATATCGGTCCAAATATTTTACCAATAGAAGTCAAAGCGGGAAAATCAGGAACTCTGAGGTCTTTGCATTATTTTTTACAGGAGCAATCACTTCATTTAGGTGTAAGGGTTAATGCCCATTTTCCACAAATTACGGCTGAAAAAGTCACCTTAGCCGGTGATCGTAGTTTGCAGTATCAATTACTTTCGCTACCATTGTATTTTATTGGACAACTCAAGCGTTTGATATCCAATACCATTGGTATGCTACTATAACAATTTTTTTAAAGCAGCTATACACTGCCGTTAAGTTCTGTTCTAACCTTGATAAGGGGCTTGTATTTTTATAATATTAAATTCATAATAAAGTAAAATACATAATCAGTTATGTACTGGAGGCAAGACCATGCGAGCCATTATGAGTGATCAATTGCGAGCTATTCTCCGTAACCCAGAAGGTAGACGGGAGCTAAGAAGAGCCATGGCCAAATTGGATATGACTAAAAGTAAACCAATTACTGTGGATGGGAAGCACTACACAGTTCAGTTGATGAGTGTGGAGTCTAAGATTAAATAACAAAGGCATTGATTCAGGATGAATATTGCTTTTCCTGCTTTATTAATTTTTCTTTTAATTTTACCCGGCCTGGTTTTCTCTTCTGCATTCTATAAAATCGACAATACTTTTTTAAATTATATACCCTTTACTAATAAAACTATTATCAGTTCTATAGCCACCATTACTTTGCATACAATAGGATTGCTGATCACCGTTGATATTTTTCATCATCCGGTAAATGGATGGCTGCTGCTTATTTTAATGTCTGGTGGTCAATTAAAAGAATATTCTACAGTTGTAACCAGTTTGACAACTTCTCAACTACTGTTTTTTTCTTTTTACTTGCTAGCAATTTATCTAATAGCATATATCAGCGGCCGTATTCTGCGTTACTTAATTATGGAATTTGAATGGGATAGGTGTGCTGTTTTTCAAATAGATAGCTCTTGGTATTATCTTTTTAAAGGCTATGATTGGGAAAATGGTAAGCCGGGTGGAGTGCAAATTACAGCGGTTATAGAAATGGGAGGCAAATGTTATCTTTATATGGGGATTTTAGAAAAATTCTTCCTTAACGATAGTGGCAACATTGACCGGTTGGTGTTAACAAACGCCATGAGAAGAGAAATTGGAAAAGATAAAAATTTTGAAGAATCAGAAGCCGATGATTTATATAAAAGATTTTATCCCATTGATGGAGATTACTTTGTAATAAGATATGCTGAAACCAAAAATTTAAATGTACAATTTTTAAAGATTGAATTGGATTTACAAACCGTTCCATCTGAAGCTTTACAATGTGGTATTCAATAATAAATACTTAGGTTATCCTAAGATTCTGCAAGTTTTGCATTGGCAGATGTATTCATTGACTGTGTTCCGACATAATTGCCAAGGTTTTGAAATCAGGTTTTTTAAGATATACTCTGCAAGGACCTTGTTTTTTTAATTTAGAAAAGGATACTATGCAAAAGATTGCTTTCTTAATGCTGGATGGTATTCACCATGTTCATCATGTTTTACCTATTGCAATGGAGTTGTCTCGCGATCAGCATTTTGAATGCACGGCCTTTGTGCAAGCGGCTGCCTTGCCGGTCATAAAAAATATTGCAAAATTATATCCTGATCATCGCTGCGTTATTACCGTACTTTCTACTTCATTGATCAAACGAATTAAATACTGGATCAAGCAAAAGCAATTACACTCACGGCATATTATTCAACATGAGCTAAACAGACTTTTACAATATGATATTATTATGAGTCCTAATATTGATCTGGACTTATTGTTTGATAAAAGTCGTCATTTAATAAAAAAACCGCTATTTTTTTTCTGTCATCATGGAGCAGGTTATCCCTCGATCATTCTTACAACCAATAAATACCATATTGATTTAGGAATGTTTATGGGAGAACAGTATGTTCAAGCGATTGTGAAAGTTGGAGCAATTGAAGCAAAAAAATGTGCAATAATCGGATATCCTAAATTTGATATTATTCCAAAAGATTATAAACCAAGAATATTTGCAAATGACAAACCGGTCATCCTTTATAATACCCATTATTCCGATGCTTCTTCATGGTGGCGATGGGGCTTGGAAATACTCGAATATTTTTATCAGCATACCCAATTTAATTTGATATTTGCACCCCATGTACTTTTATTTAGGCGATCTTTGAAGCCAAAAGATTTGCCTAAAAAATACTTGCAGGCATCGAATATTTTGGTTGATTTAGGTAGTGAACGGTCAGTTGATATGACCTATGTTCAAGCAGCAGATGTATATTTAGGAGATATTAGCAGCCAAGTATATGAATTTATTCGAACGCCTCGGCCCTGTATCTTTTTAAATGCTCACGGGATTGATTGGCGTAATCAACCGAATAATCTTTACTCTTACATGGCTATGGGCCCAGTTATCGAGCAATTGCCTCAACTTTGGAAAATATTAGAAGACTACCCAATACCTAATCCCTATTTAGTGATTCAAGAACAATTGTTTAAAAAAACATTTTCAATAACTGACGAACCCGCCAGTCTTAGAGCTGCTAACGCCATTCGTGAATTTTTTGCTATACATCCTGCGCAATTAGCAGCGCAACCGGTTGCTTATTGAATTTGATCCTGGCCCGATAAAGCTACTTTTTAAACCATATGCTTATCTTGCTGAAAAGCTTGTAGTAAAGGGGTAAGCCAAGCGCTTCTTAAACTCCAGCGGTAAAATAAAAGAGCAACCAATGCGACGGCGATTTGGTCATAAGGGCCTTTTAGCAGGTCTATTCCACCGAACTGTTGGCTGCCTAACCAAGAGAGTAAAGCCATGACCAGTAAATAGCAGACAAACCATATGCCACTTTTTAGATGCATTTTAATATCGCCTTTATTTTTCAGTTGAAAATAAAAATAAATAATTAAACCGGCGAATACCACCAGTAATACTTCTCCCGTTAATGGCCAGCGAGACCAATAAACGATCAAGGAAATAACAATAAAAGATAAAGGGGCGATAATCTTCATGCCTGGAATTCGGCAAGGGCTTCGCCAGTTTGGAGAAATATAGCGTAAGCCGGCCGCGGCCAAAGGCCCTGCGGCATAAGAGAGAGTGTTCATGATTGAAATCACATTGGCTAGGTTACCCCAGCCACGGAAAATCCATAAAAACACAAACCCTAAAATTAAGCTAACCCACATAGCATTGCGAGGGATTAAATATTTAGGATGCAAATCTCCGACAAATTTTGGCATATATCCACTGCGTTGCATGCCGAATAACATTCGAGCTGTCGAACCCATGTAAGCAATACCTGTGCCGGAAGGCGAGATTACCGCATCGACATACAGTAGCAAAGCGATAGCATTTAAATTAAAGCTGATAGCTAATTGCACGAATGGAGAACTAAAATTCAAACCATGCCAGCCATTGGCTAGATCTTGTGGTGTCAGTGCGCCGATAAAACCAGTTTGAAGAATTAAATAAATAGCAAGGCAGATTAAAATAGCGGAAATTAGTGCAACCGGTATAGTCCGGTGAGGGTTTTTTGCTTCGCCGGCAAAATTTACAATAGATTGGAAACCATTGAAAGCAAAGATTACGCCACCGGCAGCTACGGCTATAAAAACAGCATTGAAACCATAAGGGGCAAAAGTTTGTAAATCATGGCCAAAATTTCCTGGATGAAAACCAGACCACATAATGGCAAGCACGGAAATCACCGGGACGATTAATTTGAATAAAGTAACAAAAGTGGTGGACCGTAAAAACAGCTTCAGCGTCCAGTAATTTAAGAGGAAGTATCCAACCATTAAAATGCTGGATAACACTAACCCTTGATGACTCATATTACCGGTGGTTGGATCGAATAGATTTTTAAAACCAGAAATAGAGCTTAAGTATTGAACCGAAGCGGCGGCTTCAGTAGGTAAACAGGCTACAATACCCAGCCAATTAATCCACCCACTTAAAAAACCAGATAAAGACCCATGGGTATACTCCAAATACCGGGCTATGCCCCCGGATTGTGGGAATAGGGAACCCACCTCCGCTATGGTTAAAGCCACTAACAAGAGTGCTGCTGCACCGATAAACCAAGACAACAGCGCCGCAGGTCCGGCAATTTTAGCGCTGTGGAATGCCCCAAATAACCAGCCGGAACCAATAATGGAAGTAATACCGATGAGAGTTAATTGAAAAGTGCCGATGCTGCGTTTCAGTTGTGTGGTAGTGGACGAGGAGGCCGCCTCATTCAGATTTGGAGCTAAAGAATCGTTATTTATCATAAAAAACATCGCTTTTTAATTATTAATAATGCAAATCTTTTGTTTGTTATGCATAAACAAAAACTTTGCCGCAAAAGGGCAAATCATACTATTAAAAATTGATACGGTCAATCCAAAAATTGATGGTCATTGCGAGCGCCAGCGAAGCAACCCACTACAGAATTTCTACAAAGTTCGAACTGGATTGCTCGCAATGACCAAGTTTTTTTGATTATATTTTGACCAATTCAAATTTACTGCTAAAATTTTAATCAGAGCGATTAAAAAGAGATCAAGGATGTTTTGGTTAAAAGCATATTTAATATTTTTAGGATTGTTTTCCGTTCACCTAGCGCTAGGCGTTACGGTTCAAAATGATAACGACCGTTATGCTGATATAGTCATTGAACCTAGCTCTGGACGGGTGCTACATGCTACTAACGCTACCAGTCTACGGCACCCTGCTTCCTTAACCAAAATGATGACTCTTTACATGGCTTTTAAAGCGTTGAAGGAAGGCCGTCTGAAGTTGGATCAACAATTGCCGGTATCTGCTAATGCTGCCGGTCAAGAGCCAACCAAATTAGGCTTAAAAAGTGGCCAGACCATTTCAGTTAAAGACGCCATTATGAGTATTGCCACTTTATCTGCTAATGATTCAGCAGTGGTTTTAGCAGAAGCTTTGGGTGGCAGTGTCAGCGATTTTGGCCGCGCCATGACCCAGCAAGCTTTTAACCTAGGGATGAAGCAGACCCATTTCGATAATCCATCGGGACTACCTGATCCTTATCAAATGACTACTGCTTATGATATGGCGAAATTAGCTTCAGCTTTAATTCAAGAATTTCCTGAATATTACCCTTATTTTAGTTTGAAAAATTATAGTTATGGCGGCGCTTTGTACCATAACCATAATCATTTGATGGATAACTATCCGGGTATGGATGGAATCAAAACTGGTTACATCCATAGTTCAGGTTTTAATCTGGTGGCTTCTGCAAAGCATGGAGATACCAGATTAATCGGAGTGGTTTTTGGCGGGACTTCTCCCGCCACTAGAAACGAACGCATGGCTCAATTATTAAACGAAGGGTTTGCAACGATAGGACAAGGGGGCCATGCGAACTCTAACTAACGGTGGTAAACGTTGTACTCGTCCTTGCTTGTCTACGCAGGCCACTTGAGTTCTCAATTTTGCTAAAATTATTGCTGATTTGTTAATTTCTTGATAAAAAAGAATCGAGGCGCCGGTAATTGAATCGATTGTGGTGGTTACAATGAGTGAATCATCTAGCCGGGCAGGTTGTAAGAAATCGGCTTCACAACGCCTTACTACAAAAACGATACCGCTTAGCTGGCGTAAAGTTTCTTGCTCAATACCTAAATCCCGTAGCATTTCTGTTCGAGCCCGCTCTGAATATTTGAAGTAGTTAGCGTGGTAAACCACGTTAGCAGTATCTGTATCCTCGTAATACACCCGTACAGGAAAAGTAAATAACAAAGAATCTTGCATAATAACCTCTTGAGACTTGCTTATTAAACTGGTAGATGATAATCTGAATGCTGTCCAAAATAACGGCAATTTGCTGTATTTTAATCCATTTTAATAAAATATGAACCTGCAAAACCATTGTAAGACTCCAGAAGCTATTGAAAAGATGCGAATAGCCGGCAAATTGGCCGCAGACGTGCTGGTAATGATAGGGCCCTATGTAAAAGAGGGGATAACCACCGAAGAGCTGGACAGTATTTGCCATGATTATATTGTTAATCATCAGCAAGCCATTCCTGCCTGTTTAAATTACATGGGTTTCCCCAAATCTATCTGTACTTCGGTCAACCACGTTGTGTGCCATGGAATACCTGGCGCAAAAAAATTGAAAGAAGGGGATATTATCAACATAGATGTGACTGTGTTAAAAGACGGCTATCATGGCGATACCAGTAAAATGTTTTTAATTGGCAAATGCCCGCCTTGGGCGGAAAGGCTAGTGCAGGTGACCCAAGAATGTTTATATCTTGGGATCGAAATGGTAAAACCAGGCGCTAATTTAAAGGCTATTGGCAAGAATATTCAACAACATGCCGAGCAAAATCATTTTTCGGTCGTGCGCGAATATTGTGGTCATGGGATTGGCACTCAATTTCATGAAGATGGTTTTCAAATTTTGCACTATGACACTCCGTCACAAAGAGACGAAAATTTAATCCCTAATTTAACCTTTACCATTGAGCCGATGATTAATGCCGGTCAACGTTACATAAAATTGCTTCCGGATCATTGGACTGTGGTAACTAAAGATCATCGTTATTCATCACAGTGGGAGCATACTTTATTGGTTACCGAGGATGGAGTGGAGGTCTTAACAATTCGTCCAGAAGAAACTGATTTGCTAGCTCGGTTACAAGCTAAAAAAACGCTTAAATGACCTCAATTGGAACGCCTTTATCAAAAGATTCCCTGAAAGTCATGTTATTAGGAGGGGGTGAATTAGGTAAAGAAGTGGTGATTGCGCTCCAACGCTTATCGGTCGAAACCATAGTGGTTGATCGTTACTCGCATTCCCCGGCGATGCAAGTAGCTCATCGAAGTTATGTGATCAACATGACCGATGCGCAAGCATTATTGGCCGTTATCAAAAAAGAAACCCCCCATATTATTGTTCCTGAAATTGAAGCGATTGCCACCGAAGTATTATTCGACGTCGAAAAACAGCAGATCAGTATGGTAATTCCTAATGCTAGAGCGGTTAATTTAACCATGCATCGGGCAGGGATTCGCATGCTAGCGGCTGAGCAATTACATTTACCTACCTCTGAATATCGCTTTGCGGTCAATTTAGAAGAATTGACCACGGCCTGCTTAGCAATCGGTTTTCCTTGCTTTGTTAAACCGGTCATGTCTTCTTCTGGCAAGGGTCAGTCATTAATTCGAGCAAAAAATGAAATTTCTCAAGCCTGGGATTATGCCAATAGCGCCGGAAGAGTAAATAACTGCGCAGTAATTGTGGAATCCAAAATTGATTTTGACTTCGAAATTACTTTGTTGACTGTTAGAGCGAAAAATCAAAACGGATCGATTGAAACTTGGTTTTGCCAACCGATCGGTCATCGCCAAGTGGATGGGGATTATGTGGAAAGCTGGCAACCTCAGCCGATGCAAAAAACCGCGCTTGATCAGGCTCAGCAAATTGCTAGGTCGGTCACTGACAATTTAGGAGGAACCGGTATTTTTGGCGTTGAATTATTTGTGAAAGGCGATCAAGTTTGGTTTTCTGAAGTTAGTCCTAGGCCTCATGATACCGGTATGGTGACGATGATCACTCAATTTCAAAATGAATTTGAGCTTCACGCCAGAGCAATTTTAGGTTTGCCGGTGGATACCCGAATTAGGCAAGCTGGGGCCAGTCATGTTATCTATGGGGGAAGAGACGTTCAATCGATTACCTTCAGCCATTTAGATCAAGCGTTAAATGTGCCAGAAACAGAAATCAGATTATTCGGTAAACCACAGTCTTTGGTAAAACGCAGAATGGGAGTGGCGCTGGCTACTGCCAATAACGTTGAAGAAGCCAGGCAAAAAGCGCAACAGGTTGTACAAAAAATAAAAATTTATTAAAATAATCCTTAATTTTAAACATTGGGGGTTATTATGCTAAAAAAATCTAGTATTGGTATTTTATTATTTGCTTTTATGGGCGTAGCTTTTGCTGATACCTCGTATACTTGGACTGTTGGTGTTTCTGCTACTGCAAACAGGTCTCCGATTACTCTTAATCCAGTTTCTTCAGCAGCTTGCAGTACTCAGGAAGATATCTGCTGGGCCTAAATAACCGGTATTTCGAGCCCATCATAGCCCACGGTTATGTTTATGTTGCTCTGTTTGCTTAAGGCTTTTATTTTCTTTCGAGCCAGTTGGATATCTTGATAAAACCAACTGCCGAAATGCACTAAGACAAGATGCTGGGTAAAAGGTTGAAAAAAACGAATCAAATTGGGGATACCGGTATGTCCAAATAATTTGCCTGAAACCGGATGTTTTTTGATAAATCCTCCTTGATCAATAAAACTGGCTTCAGTAACCACCAAATCTAAATTTGCTAATAGAGCATGATATTTTTTTTCTATCCAAATCATATCGCCCGTATATAAAATCTTTTTATTATCTTTAGTAATTAAATAAGCTTGCGAAGCTACTCGGTGGCTGTGAATAGTGGGGATGGGGGTCACCAAATAAGACCCTAGTTGTATTGGATGATTGAATGGTATTACCTTGGTATTGCCATGAAATATTTCAGGTGCATAAATGGGCGTTGCAATACTCGTTGGTTCTTGTGGGTCTCTAACAAAAAAAGCATGATCAGGGTGAAGATGGGTGATTAAGATATAATCCGGCAGTTGCTCCAAAAACTTTTTCTCTCCACAATCTAATAAAATAGTCTGATCTAGTATAATTCCAGAATGATTTGAGTGATATCGAGCACTCGGTTCTATTTCTCCTCGTGTTCCAAGTATTTTTAGATTCATGCGAATAATTAGTAACCCTTTTGTAAATTGACTAAATTTAACAAATTCTGCCCTTGCAGCATCCGATGATAATTATCGAGAATTTGTGGTAAAGCTGAAGATAAATTAGTCACGGCAGCAACGTGAGGGGTGATTTTTATTTTAGGGTGAGTCCAAAAAGGATGATTGCTCGGTAAGGGTTCTTGATTAAAAACATCCAAGTAGACTCCTGATAATTTTCCAGAGTCTAGTGCATTTAACAAATCAGTTTCTACTAAATGGCCTCCTCTGGCTAAATTGATCAGATAGGCGCCTTGAGGAAGTTGCGAAAAAAGGTCAGCGTTTAAAATATTTTGCGTATCAGGGGTTAAAGGTAGCAAACAAACTAACACAGTGGTTTCGGCTAAAAAATGTTTTAATTGATCCGAGCCGTGATAACAGCAAATACCAGGAATTTTTTTTGGCGACTGGCTCCAGCCAATTACTTTAATACCCAGCGAATGCAAAGTTTCCGCAGCTTGGTTACCTAAAAATCCTAATCCCATGATCCCCACTTTTTTATCTAAAAGATTAAAAGGGGGGCTTTTATTCCAATATTTCTGTTTCTGGTTATCAGCCCATACGTCAAATCTTTTTATAAAAAATAGCGTCGTGGCTATTACGTACTGAGTAATTTCCATACGCATAGCAGGGTCTACAATCCTTACTATTGGAATGCTTTTAGGTAAGTGCGGGTCGCTTAATAGATGATCGACTCCTGCTCCAAGAGAGGCAATACATTGTAATTTGGGAAACTTCTGAAAAATCCCCAACGGGGCCCGCCACGCAATCACAAAGTTGATATCATTACAGTCACCGATTTCTGGATAGATACGTATATCTAAGTTGGGTTGTAATTGATGTAATTGTTGAGGAATATTTTGTAGAAAGTAATCAAATCTTTTTTGGTCTAGTTGGTCTCGGCCGATTATTAATGCGATAGCCATATAAACCCAGGTAATAATAAGCTAATGTAGTTATATTAACATACTATATCATAGTGGACCTGAATAAAAGGGACCTAAATATAGTCTGGCAGGGTTGCCTCATTAAAATTTAGTGACATCTGACTAAAAATATGTCATTTCATATGAGAAAGTTGGCTGGCTGGGATCATGAATTCTTGGATAGTGTATTAATGGCTAAATTTTAACGAGGCGACCCTGAATAAAAATGTCAGTGGTTTTATCTACCTGCAAAATTCCGTTATACTGATTTAGCCTGTGAGATGATCCCTGAATTCAAGTAACCGGATAAGCGATTTGTAATTCCAGGGCGTCAGAACAAGCCTCAAAGAGGCACCCAATCCTGTTTTCAGGAGCGCCAATCGCTGTGGTGACGTCATGGGCTCTTCTAATGCCTTCTTATTGGGCATATTCAATAACAGTGTCTGGAATTTGTTATATCTCAGCAAACTATTAGCTACCGAACTGTTGAAATAAGGGGGTCAAATCCTGATGACTCCCACCAATATGTCAATTATTTATTTTGTCACAATAAATTTAGAACATACTGCCTAATACGTGAAACTTATTGAGCCAAGAAGCCCATTAATAATGGGCTCAGAAGTCGAAGAACGATAGAGCAGAATACTGTTAGAAAATAATGTGTTAGAATCCGCTGTCCCGCCAGGCTGGCAAAGCAATCCGTTTAATAAAAAGGAAAAACTGATGAAACAACCGGATATTGAATTAGCGGCTTTATCGACCGAACAGATATCTGCAACCCCAGTCAACCCAGCAGGGAAAATTGAATCGGTAATAATCGACGAATCAATCGTACCGCATGAACAAGAAATAAATGCTAGCCTAACCTTAAAGCCGAATGATCAATCCTCATTATCCCCTGAATCGATTCCATTAGCCGCAGAGCATAAACTAAGCTCCTCCACTGCTCCACGCGGCGAACTACCCGAAGCCTTAGCCCCTATAATTTCGACTGATCCATTATGGGTTTTTCTCAATAAGCTGGATATCACGTCTGAAGATTTGCAGCGGCTGGGCATTTCCGAAGAAGGGTTGCAGCTTTTATTTCAGCAAGAAATGGCTTGCAGCGCTGGTTTTAAATGGAGTCGCTTTGAGCAATTGATTGACAATAGTTTGCATGGGCTGTTCCTATCCCAGCAAGATATCGAACCCGAAATAAAAAAAAGATGCCTACCACTGCGCGTATGGCCACAAGAACAATCCATTTTATTACGCCGTCGAGTGGGATTACGGAAAGCCTATGCGGTCAGTAAATTGGTGGATGGTATTCAGTTTGGGATGTTGGAATTCGTGCGTCTGTTCGTGCTGTCCATGCTGCTGTACCGGTTAGGCTCCTGGGCTAGTTCCGGCCAACGAGATTTTGGTGCTTTTAAAGCGATTTTTACCGGCAATAATCAAAAAGGGATTGACAGTCTGACCGGTTTAATGGCCAAGCTGAAACCCTCCACATTGAAATTTATTTTAACTTCACCTTTACTGTTAGGTGGATTGCAAAGCTTATGGGAATTTACAACCCTTCGGCAAGACAGCGAGGAGCAGATTGTACAACAAACTACGCGGTTAGCGCACTATGTGACTGACCAATCGAGTTTGTGGCGGGATGTGATACGCGAAATCATTCCAGTGCTTTCCCACTTTATCGGCAGTGCTGCGCCCATCGACCAGTTGACTCGGTCTCTAAATTGGAATGCCCAATTAACTGCAGAAAGCAAGCGTAATGGATTTAGTATCATCCATCAAATTGCTGAGCAGGGCAGAAAATTTCCACAATGGACAGCGATAGGTGCATTAGCTAAATTGACTCAGGGTATTGGTTTTAAGGACTTTCTCAAACTTAAAGATGCAGGTTATCCAAAAGATGTTTTACTGCAACAATTGTTTATCAAAGAATCGGCATTGAAAACTTTAATAGCGCTTGCGCAAAAACGCCCGGAAGAAAGCGCTTTGAAAACAGCGCCACGTCGAATGGTTGCCAGTTTTTGGCTATGGTGGTTAGGGCAATCCACTTCCTGGATAAAACAACGTATTCCGTTTTTCACGCTCAAAGCCGGTTTATTATTCCTGGAAATTTATTTTTTCTCTACGATCGCCAACAGCCTGGTGAAAGCTATCGAATGTCCAGATAAACCTGGGTTTCAATTGGGTGAAGGCTATTTACCTTGGGCTTCAGATTATTCTAGCAGTTGTTTTACTAGACGAATATCTCTCTTTACTCAATACGATTGTCTACAAACTACTCAACAACTCATTGCTGAAATTCCCAGATACCATTTGACTGATTTCGTATATCTTAATTTATGGGATAAAATATTAACGCTCACTGATGCGCAAGCTATTATTCAAGCAGTGATCGCTCAAGGCGCCTCATTAAAGAATTTACAACTAGGCTGGAATCCAATCAATGAATTACCATTGAATTTTTTTGCTGATTTAACCCAACTACAGAATTTATCTTTATGGGGAGACCAACTTAGTTCATTAACACCAGACCTGTTTATTGGATTAAGCCAATTGCAAAATTTGGATTTATCAAATAATTTAATCAGCAACCTATCACTTGGAACATTCAATGGCCTTAATCAACTACAAAGTTTAATGTTGTCAAACAACCCTCTGAATAAGATAATTCCCGGCATGTTTTCAGATTTAATCCAGTTAAAGGTTTTAGATTTATACTCATCCAGTATCAGTAATTTATCTTTAAATACATTTACTGGCCTAAACCAACTCCAATCATTAACGCTCCACGGCAATCCTTTGAATAACTTACAGCCTAATATATTTGCAGATTTAGAACAGTTAAAAAATTTGGATTTGTCTTGGACAAAACTTAACAATTTACCCGTAGGGACATTTAATGGCCTAAATCAATTGCGATCATTGAACTTGGCCGGCAATTTCCTCACAGACTTGCCTTTCGGATTATTTGCGGGCCTGGAGCAACTACAATCGCTGGATCTGTGTAATAATTTATTAAATAGCAGCGTTATGATCACCATTTTGTTGTCATTGCCAAAAACGCTAATTTCACTGAATATTTCCAATAATCTTATAATTACTTTTCCCAATAATATTTTAAGCTTATGGCCGCCTGGCTTGCGGGTTTTGGCGATTGGTGGAAATCCATTTGTCCCTGCCATGCTGTCACCTGCCTGGATGAATAATTTTCCAGTGCAATTAACAGATTTTTCACTGGGCGCATCGTATTGTATCACCAATATATCTACCGGTACTTTTTCTAATTTTAGGCAATTACAATCATTAAACTTATCTTATAATCTTTTGAACCAATGGGCATCCAGCACGCTTTCAGGTTTAAGCCGGTTACAAAATTTGGATTTGTCTGGAAACTCGTTTACCGTTTTACTCCCAGGAGTTTTTGCCGATTTACTACAGCTGCAATCACTCTATTTAAGCAAGAACCCGCTTAATAATCTATCTACTAATGCGTTCTACGGGTTAATTCAATTACAACAATTGTTTTTATCAGAAACTCTTTTAAGTAGGTTACCACAACAGGTGTTTATGAGTTTGACACAGTTGCAGTCTTTAAGTTTGACTAATAATCCATGGCTATTGCAATTACCATCCGGTCTATTTTCTAGCTTATCGCGGCTGCAATTTTTAGATTTGTCTTTCAATAATCTGACTTCCATCCCTTTTGGATTGTTTACCAGCTTGAGCCAATTAAAGAAGTTAAATTTATCCAGCAACCAAATCAGTCACTCACCATTGGGAGTATTAGCTGGTTTAAACCAATTACAAGATTTAGATGTTTCATTCAATGAGCTTAATCTTGATTTATTAAACAATCTCTCCGTGAATTTCCCGTATCAAATTAATCTACTTTCTGTCTCTGTTTCTTCACGTAACGGAATTGTTTTTGATAAAAACGTCATTGAATGGGATATCAATCTGCTACCATGCCTCACTCAATTAAGTGAAATTTGGATTAGTGGCGATATTGAAAGTGGGATAGAGAAATGGGGCTTCAGTTATATTCTCAGTATACATGACTTAGTTTTTCAACAACTTCTAAGAAACTCCTGTGAGGAGCAGCTTTGCCATGCCAACTTACCTCCTCAGAAACTATGCTCTGCCGTAACAACATCTCACTTACAAACAGTAACCCCAGCAACGTACTCAGATCGCTTTTTGACTTCTGGGCAACCAAGAAAAGCCAAGATGCAAAAATCTTCATTGCTGGCTTTACCTTATTTTGATAGCAATGCGGATAGTTTTTTTCCCAATACCTCATTAATAGCCGATGTCTCATCGACCATTCCTATTATCGCTAATTTTTTAAGGCAGGATGATTTATCTAAACCTGTCGTCGTCGGCGGAACTGTTCTCAGCGTCACCGTTTTGAGTATTTTACTTTATAAAAATTCCACCTGGGTCAAGGCCGTTGTCGATACCGGTTGCCAGATGATACAGGCCTGCTGGAAAACCACCACAACCACGGCTTCAAAGTATTTCGCTAAAACTTCATGGCGATCTACCCTATGGGGCGCACGCCCATACCGACAGCAAGAAACCACTTCTCTAACAGCCTCTTTAGGTAAATAACATAGTTAAACCGGATAGGTGCGAGGAAGGTCATCAGCAACATGAAATTTTAGAGATTTTAAGATTATTGAATCCCAGTTTAGACGTCATTAGCAGGAACAATGGA
>JAFEDN010000050.1 GCA_018241585.1 Pseudomonadota bacterium
ATCATGACTTTTGAATATAAACAAGATGTGTAGAAGATTCAGCTTTGTTGGGGTAGAGCCCAAACATCCAGGCTAGATGGTAAACTAAAGTTGTTTTGCCTACACCGCCTTTGTTGTTAAAAAAAAATGATTATTTTCATTTCTTTTCCATACTGAAACAGAAAATACATTAATTAAACTAGTATTGAAGATAGCAGGTTCGCTGCCATTTTTTTTAACGACATCATCAATGAGCTGACTACCTCTAATTTTTAGAACTTGAATGTACCCTCCCGGAAACTAAGCGATCGGATCATTGGCAAATAATAAAACTCCAGCATTGGTTGGACAATTTCTCTTTACATCATAAAAACGAAGTGAAGCCAATTGGATGGTTAATTTTCGATGATTTTCCTCGATTACTTCTCTGCTGACAGCGTTAGGTAAATAAGTATTGCGAAATAGTTCAGTATTTAAATCGTCTAAACTGCTATCTTGACAAGCTCTTCCATCGAAATTTTTGATTTGAGAAACTCTTCGTTCCGATAAAACTCTTTCTTCTTGTTCGTTAGCGACGGCTGGTCGTGGGCCAATCCGGATCCAAATCGTTCCTCTGTATCTTACCGGGGGCATATCAGAAGGGAAAACCTCCACAATTGCTATTTCATTTGCTGCATCGATCTCAATTTTAGATACATTCATCCTCGGTAAAGGTTGGATATTACCGTCTGAACATATTCCAGACAATGTTTGCAAAACATTATCTGTTACTTTTAAACCATTTAAATCACCATTATTTTTTACCCCTAAGCATAAGTAACCTGGTTTTTGGTGGTAAGACATGTCATTAGAAAAAGCACATACTATTTTTCCGAATTTTTCTTTATCGTTGATAGACTCAGTTGGTTCTATTCTATCAGATTCAATATCTTTAATTAAAACAAGTAATTCATCTTTAGTGATCGTCATTTTACTTTCCAAAAAATATTAATCTAATCACCAAATCCAAGCAAGAAGAGCCAAAAATCCCCCGGTTAACCAGAGCCACCAAACATGATGTACGAAAATTGTCTTGCCGCTAAAGGTATCTAACAAAGCTAATAATAACAAAACTGTAGCAGCTCCTGCGGTATAATAACGCCTATGATTCTGCGAGATTTTCTGATTCTGCTCTGCCCAATCATCCCATGAAAGACGTTGGCGTTCGTGAGTGTGCTCTAATATAGAAAAGATTAATTTCGGTGATTTAAGGAGCTTTTCAATATTATCATAGGCGTCGAGATAAATCCGCTTAGTTAAATTTTTTAGCCCGCGTTGCTCTTTAATCCATTTTTCCATAAAGGGTTTGGCTGTCGCCCAAATATCGAGATTAGGATACAATTGCCGGCCAAGCCCTTCGATGCTTAACAAAGTTTTTTGCAATAAAAGTAACTGTGGTTGTACTTCCATATTAAAGCGCTCAGCGGTTGTAAATAATCTTAATAACAACTGGCCAAAAGAGATATCTCGTAACGGTTGTTCTAAAATAGGTTCGCAAACTGTGCGTATAGCTGCTTCAAATTGATCAATGCGGGTTTTAGGCGGCAGCCAGCCAGATTCAACATGCAGCACAGCCACTTGCCGGTAATCCCGGTTTAAAAAAGCCAATAAGTTTTGGGCTAAATAATGGCTATCGGAAGGGCTTAAACTACCCACAATTCCAAAATCCACCACTAGGATTTTAGGGTTTTCAGGTGTGCTGCAGTCGACAAACAGATTGCCGGGATGCATGTCGGCATGAAAGAAATTGTCTCTAAAAACTTGGGTAAAAAACATTTCTACGCCGTTTTCAGCTAGTTGCTTTAGATTGCAGTTGCGTTCTTTCAAAGCGACTGTATTGGAAATTCGGATGCCATGGATGCGCTCCATCACCAGCACATTGGTTTGTACATATTCCCAATATACTTTTGGAACGTAAAGCTGATCGGAATACAAAAAATTACGACGCAATTGTGAGGAATTGGCGGCTTCTCGCTGTAAGTCTAATTCATCAACGATACTGCTTTCAAATTCTGCAACCAGTTCCACAGCATGCAGACGTTTCCCTTGGGACCAAAATCGTTCAGTCAAGCGGGCGGCCATATACAAAAGAGCGATGTCATGCTGAATGATATTCACTATCTTGGGTCTTAAAATTTTAACGACAACGCTTGCTCCTTCCGGCAAAATTGCTGCGTGAACCTGAGCGATTGAAGCGGATGCTAACGGGACATCATCAAAACTAGCAAAAAGAGCTTCAATTTTATTTCCTAAGGCGAGCTCAATGGCCTTTCTGGCTTGCCAACTAGGAAAGGGAGGGACTTGGTCTTGAAGCAGCGCCAGTTCATTGGCAATATCATCTGGTAATAAATCACGGCGAGTGGATAATAATTGTCCAAATTTTACAAAGATCGGCCCTAGAGATTCCAGCGCCAAACGAATTGATTCGGCTCTCGACTGGCCTTTTTTAGTTAAAGCTCTCCATGGATTAACGTAGGCGAGAAAACGAACCAGCGGATAGCGCGTGCCGACCACTTGCGGCGTAAAAGCATAGCGCATCAGCACGATGTTAATTTGTAGCAGTCGAAAGAATTGGGTGATTCTCTTCACAGTTTATTCCTTGCACGATCACTTTTTACAGTTTAGCGCCCAGGTTTAGTCAATATCTTAAAAGCACGCGAGTAGTTATACCAGTAATTCCCACCTCAGTACCTAAGCGTCAAGTTAAGCTCATTTTACCGTCATTGCTTCGCTAGCGCTCGCAATGACGACGTTTTTTAGAGTAAGCCGCCTTAGGTGTTAAAGCGGGGATTGCTGTAGTTATACTATCTGACCTGCGGATAGAATGCTATCCGCGCCATATTATGGCGATGAATAATCCAACTGCTTGGTAATATTAATCAGCTCTTCCGGTGATACTTCAATAGATTTTTTGGGCCTATTTCGGCTGTTCATAAGCGTATGGCAATTACTACTGATACGTTCAATATTTTCTTGGTCAGTTTTGTGCACTTCTGGCTGAGCAATCGGGCTATCCCATGAGCGGGCCGGATTATCTTTTGGGCTGGCCTGAGAACCAGCTAGCCGTTGATGAGTATCCCAGCTTAAAAGCTCGGTTTGAGTAATTGGCAGCATGTTAAATCGTTGATTAATAACTGCTATGCGCCGTGCTTGACCGCGAACTACAGTATTTCCAGAAGTTGTTTGAATAAATATATTTTTTGCTGCATCAAGCAATCTCTGATATTGAACCAAATAATATGGACTGCAGCAGCGTTTATCTTCGGAAGCTAATAGCATATATAAGCCGTTTCTATACTGCTGGCATCCTATTTGAAATTTTTCAAGCAATCGAATACATTGGTCAATGTCTGGATTAGATGAAATTACGGTAATTATTCGGCGAAATTGTATTAATTTTTTAACCAAATTAACATTGCTTTTATTTTCTTCGGTATAAGAACGCTTTGTTGTAATAATCGGTGTTCCCTTAGCCTGTTTTACAATATAAATTACCTGTCGGTATTGCCTTAATATTTTTCCGTAAACTTCAATTAATGGATAATGCTCTGGATATCCTTGTTCACGGGCCTTGGCAATTTTGGCTTTATATTTCTTTATTTTTTTCAAAATTTCATGACATAGCCGCCTTATTTTTTCCTTAGCTTCAACTAATTTTCTAAAATTTTCTTCTATATTTTTTTCGGTTTTATTTTCGCTATCGCCATGTTCTGTTCCAAATAATTCTAAAGCCAAATCAATTCGTTTTTGTAATTCATTGCCAGTGTGCATTAAGCTATTGATTTTTTCGATTCGCTCTTGGGCGTGCTGCAAACTGTGATTCAGTCTCCTTTGGTTTCTTTTTTTCACAAAATTGGGTGAATTAGCTTTACTTTTCAAATCAAATATATTTTCTGGCTTGGTGTTTAAGTTAGATGACTTAAGACCTCTGGAGTAGCTATGTTGTTGCTGAGCCTGGGCAATAATCTGTGGAGACTGACCAGATGAGGTTGGAAATTCTGGCATTAAAACCAGACGATGTTCAATTAATTGTTCTTCCAAGGTCAGAATCTGCTGTTTAGCTTCAATTAGCTTAACAATCTCCTTAATCATTTCTTGGTCAATAGCTTCTTGATTTTTTTTGGTAACTTTTATCGGTTGTTTGGGCGGCACTAATTCAGCTACTTTGCCCTTACGTAGTTGCTCCAACTGCTTTTTGGCTTGCTCGCGTAGATCACTTGGTGGAACGAGTTTGCTATCAAAAGAATCTAAGAATTTGGCCAGATTGGTTTTTTCTGCTGCCAATTTTTTATATTCTTTACTAATATTGGTTTTACGAACTTTGAGCAAAGGTTTTTCTGATAATACTAAACTAGATACTAAAATTCTCGCGCTATCTAACAGTGAGCTAGTGTCTTTTAGTTCATTTAAAATGAAACCGGCATTTTTTTCAAACCGGCTAAAATCAAATCCGGAGCGATTTAAATGCAAAATAGTATCTTTTATTAATCGGCTTACCGCTTGTAGATAATTTGATAGTTCACAGCTTATTCTATCGGAGGAGTCTAAAGAATTAATTAAATAATCCAACAACCAAGCATCTGCATTATTGAAACTAAATCGAGTTTGCTCCAGTAAATCTTTGTTTTTCTCTTCCTGTTGTTTTATGGCTTTCTTTAAATTTCTTTTTTTAACAAACAGACCTACTTTAAAACCAAATTTAACGGCTACTGCTATACCGGATACACCATGGGTAGCTACTAACGCCACAGTATGTGAGGCTATTTGAGTAGAAAATTCCATTAATACTTTTGCACCGATTTCTTGTAATTGATTTCCTATTATTCCTACTAATTCGGAAATATTGGAGCTGTCATTGATGGTTTGATAACTGGTTAATTCTTGACAAATTCTTTTGAGTTCGGTGAATGCTTCAGCATTGTCTTCAATGGCTTGCTCGTATAATTTTAAAAGATCATTTAACCAAATTTCTTGATCGTGGTTGATTTTTAAAGCCTGCAATCTTCTGACATTCTTTTTAGCGACAGCAATGGTCGAACTGGTTTCGGTTAGTAAGGGTGAATCTGCGGGTTGGTCAGGAGCTAAAATAAAATAAATTAATCTTCTCACTAATCCGGAGTTTTTCCCTTTGATTTTTTCGAAATCTTTATTATCTCTTAAATTTTCTTCAGCTAATGAAGCAACGGTGTATCCATCAGAAAAAACATCAACTGCAGTCTTAAACATAATACCCCTGTTACCTTTGTACTTGTTGTGTTAAATGATCGTTTCAGCTTTAAGCAAAATATGTTATTTTAGGCGGGAGATGCTAATTTAAAAAATTTAGAATGTAAAGGATACACAATGAAAAAGGATAATATTTTTTTATCAAGCCAAATAACTTCTTTAATTTTTGTTTGGTTCTCTTCCGTAGAAGCGATGTCATGGGTCACTATTAATCATAATTGTCGAGATGTCTTAGGGAGTGAGCTTTATTGGAAAGCCTCTTTGAGTCAGCTCTATGCAGCAACTAGCATTTTGAAAAAAATTCTCCCGGACCAAAAATGTTCTGCTAAAGAAATTTATAAAGTTCAAAAAAAAATAATATCTGAATATCTTAACATAGAGCCAACTTCATTGGGCTTGTTAAAATTTAAAAGATATAAAAGCATTTTTTCTTATGAGGTGATCATTAAGGCTATTGTAAGGAATCAAATTGTTTTTGAGCAAGCAATTGAATTAACCGATGCACAAATACAATTACTCGATACTAAACGTTATAAAATTACCCAAGTGGTTAAGTGGGAAGATTATCGCGTGCAGTCCTTGTTAAAGGGCTTAAAGCCAAAAACTGCTTTACACTCTAAATTTAGTGAGGATAAATATAAGCAGATAAGATGGGGATGGGCCACTGCTGCGCAATTAGCCAATTTAAAAATAAGTGATTTTAACCAAAATCCCACTACGTTTGCTATTTTATGTTAAAATAGTCGATTATGTCATTTAATCAACAATATCAAGTCATCGTAGTGGGTGGCGGCCATGCAGGTACAGAAGCAGCTTTAGCGGCTGCCCGTATGGGTTGTTCGACACTACTATTAACCCATAATATCGAAACGCTTGGGCAAATGTCTTGCAATCCTGCTATTGGTGGCATTGGTAAAAGCCATTTGGTTCGAGAGATCGATGCCATGGGTGGTGTTATAGCTAACGCTGCGGATTTGGCAGGAATTCATTTTAAAATTTTAAATGCGAGTAAAGGACCAGCGGTTAGAGCCACACGTGCGCAAGCAGATCGAAGCTTGTATAAAGCTGCTATCCGGCAAACTTTAGAAAAACAAAATAACCTCGATATATTTCAACAAGCCGTAGATGATCTTATTATTGAAAACAATGTCATCTCAGGTGTGATAACCCAGATGGGACTGCGTTTTTATGCAAAAGCCGTTATTTTGACAGCAGGTACATTTTTAGCAGGCAAAATTCATATTGGCCTTAATCATTTTCCAGGTGGACGGGCCGGAGACCCTCCCTCGATGCGGTTGTCTGAAAAGTTGCGAGCATTAGCTCTTCCTGTAGGGCGGTTAAAGACGGGTACTCCGCCCCGTATTGATGGTCGAACTATTGATTATAGCCGATTGCAGGAGCAAAAAGGGGATCAACCTACACCAATGCTTTCTTTTTTGGGCGTTCCTGGACAACATCCACAACAAGTATCTTGCTATATCACACATACCAATACTAGAACCCATGAAATTATAGCCGAAGGTTTAGCAGAATCTCCTTTATATACTGGAAAAATTGAAGGCGTGGGTCCGCGGTATTGTCCTTCTATTGAAGATAAAATTAAACGATTTGCCTCTAGAGAATCGCATCAAGTATTTTTAGAACCAGAGGGTTTGCAAACCAATGAGGTTTATCCGAATGGCATTTCTACCAGTTTATCTTATGCCACTCAATTAGCGTTTGTGCGTAGCATAACTGGTTTGGAAAAAGCACATATTACTCGCCCTGGATATGCCATTGAGTATGATTTTTTTGATCCACGCGGATTAACAGCGACATTAGAAACCAAAGCCATCCCGGGATTATTTTTTGCCGGTCAAATCAATGGCACAACTGGATATGAGGAAGCTGCTGCTCAGGGGTTGGTGGCTGGAATTAATGCTGCTTTGCAGGTCCAAGAACGTGAACCTTGGATAATCAGACGGGATCAAGCCTATTTAGGGGTATTGATTGATGATTTAGTTACCTTGGGCGCCAATGAACCTTATCGTATGTTTACTAGTAGAGCAGAGTATCGTTTATTGTTGCGGCAGGATAATGCGGATATGCGCTTAACCGAAATAGGGTGGAATTTGGGATGTGTTTCCGAGCCGCATTGGCAGGCATTTTGCAAAAAGCGTGAGCAAATAGAAAAAGAGCGGCAAAAATTAAACCGTCATTGGTTTCATCCAGGCACTGAAAAGGCTAAGCAATTTAGTGCTGCTTTTAATCAACCGCTTGAACGAGAATATAATGCCTGGGAATTATTGCGCCGCCCCCAAGTAAGCTATCAGCAACTGGCGTCAATTATGGGCAATGATACTGCGGAAATTGATCCTGCAGTGATCGAACAAATTGATATTCAAGCTCAATACCATGGCTATCTTTGCCGTCAAGAAGCTGAAATTGAGCGACAGAAAAATTTTGAAAATGCGCCAATTCCTTCAAACATAAATTATTCTGGTATTTCTGGTTTATCCGCTGAACTTCAACAAAAATTGAACGCTGTAAGGCCTGCGACCATTGCTCAAGCCAAAAGAATCCCAGGCATCACCCCGGCGGCTATTTCACTACTGTTAATTCATATAAAAAAAATAGCTAACTAGTTTTTAAAACATTTAGAAAAATATCAGTAATCACCGCTCTATCCGAAAAATCCGATATCGTCTAGTCTTCTCATCGTGAATTATCCCCGGCTGATATTGTTCGGGACTGTTTAGAAAAAATTAAAATATTGTTGTTGATAAGAGAATATGCGTCAATTCATATACTTGCAGGATTGTACGCTAATCCACAAGCTAATACTGAAGACGCGCCATTACTTGCTAAAAAAGCCGTTATTGCTGTGGATGAATTATTTAAATGCTTAAAAGAAATTAAATAGTTGGCATACGAATGTCGCCAGTTCTATTAGCCTGTTGGTGTAACCTTCTGAAACTTCTGAGTAATCATCATTCTATGACGCATTTTGACCGATACCGCCCAAAACCGCCATTTTTCGCAATGTTAGGATGAGCTGGATGAATAACCCTCTTAATTTGACATTGTATCTCAAATGAGATACAATTATATCAGCTATGAGAACTAATAAGAGGTATCCATAAAATGAGTAAAGCAGCATTTGTTAGAGCGCGTATAGAGCCGACATTGAAGACAGTGGCGGAACATGTACTGAATGAATTGGGCATTACTCCTACCCAAGCTATTACTATGCTTTATAAAAAAATTGCCCGTGAGCATGAATGGCCTTTAGAGTTAAAAATTCCAAATGCAAAAACCCGAAGGGCATTAAAGGAAACAGATCAAGGTATTGGACTTGTAAAATGTAAAAATGTAGATGATTTATTTGATAAACTAGGAATTTAAGTTGTTAAAAACGCAATACAAAAATACGTTTGAAAGAGACGTTAGTAACCGGTACGATTATTTTTGAAAGGACTGGAACTCACTCCGATTTGTTTAAATAAACATTAGATCACCAGTGGCCAAAAACTATAGTTTTTCGCCATCTTTAATGTTATCCATTTGGGAAGCTCACGGTAGATATAGATGATGATGAACTTGATGACGAGGAAGATACGTTTGCAGACGATCCTATAAGCCGAGATGAATATGATGAACTTGAACTATTTGAAGATGATGATAAAGAGGTGACAGATTGACTTATTGAATAATTCTCTGGTTTTTGCTTATTTGATGGAAAAAGTTCGTCTAAGAGTTCCTGCTCTTCTTTTGACATTTGTTCTGTTTGTCCAATAAAGGAAAAAGAGTCCATATTGATATTTTTTATATATTTGGCAATTTCTTTGTCGAGGCTATTTTTTTCTTCCTTACGATCTGTGTCTAGTGTATCAGACAAATTTTCATGGTTTACTTTTTCAAGTAATTCTATATTTCTTTTTTTTATTTTCGGCATTTCTAAAACATAGTACTTCGTAAGTAATTGCAATGGTTCAGCTAAACCAACTAGAAAATTCACTAAACTTTTATTGAATGTTTCTTCAAAATCTATTAAACTTTTACTTACTTCTTTGTTAGTCATTACCAAAGGCCATTTTTCCCCAAAATAGTGTGAGACAACAGTACATTGAAAATTTGCGCTAGTTTGAGCTATTGTTTCAATTTCTTGCAGTTGCATATCCTCAGATAGCGAGGGCGAGGGTTGAATATCAAAATCCATGTGGTTCGTTGGCTCATCTGGATTGAAAATAGTTCCTAACTTCTGCTCTAAAAATTCTAATTCTTTCCTCCATATTAAGAGAACTTTGATCAGTTGGACAGAAATCTCTACTTGCATTACTTTCACATTACTTTTCCCAGTCATTTTTTCATCATAAATCCAATTCTGTAATACGTGATAATTATGTTTCTTTATATGATATCTTTCTCTAAAGTTTGCATTAAGATTAATCTCAATAAAATCTTGATGAGTAGTAGTTGAAAATTTAATTTCGTTCTTTTTTACATATAAATCCAATTCTTTCTCGAATTTTTTATTACGAACCAGTTCTCTTGTAGAGAATGCCTGATGAGTACAAGGACTATTCAAGTTTAAAAACAGCCATCTCTTAATAGCAAATTCATCATAATAATGATTATCAGAAGCCATCACTGCAATTTGCATAGTTCTATTAGTAATTGGGCATATATAGCTAGAAGATAACGAATGTCTTTGCAATTTCATTGTGTCCTTCCTCCTTTATGCTGGTTCCAATCCAAAATGACGTCTGTTAGCGTTTTCTGCTACTTGAGCCGCTCCTTTTCCACCATATCTTTTAGCATAAGCGCCGCCTATAAGTGTACTGGCGCAGCCAACTAAAACCGTAGCGCCAGTTACTAAAGGTTTACCTAAACGTAGACTCGTCCATGCAGCAGTAGAGGTGGTAGCAGTCCCCAACGTATAAGCGTTTATTTGCGCTAGTGTTCCACCCGCCTTGTAATCCTTGTCATAAATTTTTTCAATAGAAAGATTTTCTAACAATGTATCAAACCCTGTCTTCTCTGTATCGTTCCAGGGAATATGATACCTAGACCTCAATTCTTTGAAAATAATTAACGCCGTTTCAATTTCTTTTCTGTGAGCAAAAAGCCAAAGCTGATCCATTCTATTTGCTACTTGTCCAAGTGGAGGAAAAGCAATATTCATTATGTCTACGAGACGTGCTTCAACATTCTCGATTAGACGTTTAAAAAAAGGTGAGCTGGCCGACCTTGTTCTGTTTTTTATCTGCAATAAGACATTGTATCCACTTTTAATTTCATTAACCTTCCCTTTCATTTCCTCAATTGTACCTGTATAATTGCTAAACATAATCGCTCCTTCATAATGTGAAAATTTCTCTTAACTTAATTATCTTAAAGTTAAGCATCATTTTTTTTGTAGACTAAGCTTTTTTTAAGAATTTGTAAATATTTAGGTGGAGTCTCTTTCAACTGAAACTCCTGCTGAAACGGCAATCATCGTTGCTGCTAGATTTTCTTAAGCCATTAAATGTCTAGTTAAATATACCCTAACCTGACGTCAAGCAGCTAACTCAAATACATCAGAATTGTGGAAATTTAGACTAGGGTTGACGATTTAGATAAAATAAATTTTTAACCCAGGAGGTCTAAATGAACAGTCGTGCTTTAAGCGATATTCGTAGAAAAATCAAGGTATTAAGGTATGCTGGTGAATGTGGTAATATCACCCACGCTTGCCGGCGTTATGGAATAAGCCGAGAAGCCTTTTACCAATGGAAGCGCGCGTATCAAACTCAAGGAGAAGCAGGGCTGGTGAATAGTAAACCTTGTCCCCAAAATCCTTCTATTCGTGTTAAACCCGAGATTGAAGAAAAAATTCTTTATCTGCGACAGACTTATCATCTAGGCCAACAAAGAATTAGCTGGTATTTATGGCGTTATCATCAATTGAAAGTGTCTCCCTGTGGAGTCAGAGGTGTCCTGCTACGCCATGGTTTAAATCGATTACCTAAAAACTGCCGGAAACGTTCCTTACCTGAATTTAAACGTTATGAAAAGCAAGTGCCAGGTCATCGCATCCAGGTTGACGTCAAGTTTTTAGAGTTTAAAGAAAACCAGGGTAAAAAAATACGTCGTTTCCAATATACGGCTATCGATGACGCCACGAGGATCAGAGCCTTAAAAATTTATTCTCGTCATACGCAAAAGAACGCCATTGAATTCATTGATTATGTGGTTAAAAAATTTCCTTTTAGAATACATACCCTACAGACTGATAATGGCCATGAATTCCAGGCCCAATTTCATTGGCACTGTGAAGATTTAGGTATGCGCCACGTTTACATCAGGCCCAGAACGCCACGCCTCAATGGTAAAGTAGAGCGCTCCCACCAAAGCGATAAAGAAGAGTTTTATCAGTTAATCAGCTATAAAGGTGACCAAGACCTCAACCAAAAATTGAGCGAATGGGAAATGTTTTATAATTGTCATCGGCCTCATGGCGGCCTGAAAGGCCAAACGCCTTACGAAGTGTTAAAAAATAAATTGCTTTAGAAGTGAATAAAGAAAAAGAAGCCCATTCATTCATGAATGGGCCAGACAAGCCTGCTACGCAGGCGCGTCAGCTCAAGCTTAAATTAAAAAGAAATTTATGATAAAATACAGGCTCGTCAAGCCTAGTTTAGGCTAGCACACATTCAGAAACCTTCCGTATATCGCTTAG
>JAFEDN010000051.1 GCA_018241585.1 Pseudomonadota bacterium
CCGGAACTCAGTAATCAAGGGAAAGGTCGCTACCGCGCTCCTCTCCCTTGCGAACTCTCATCGGGATAGGTTTTTCTACGAAAAATATTTATTTCGCGCTTGGAGCTTTAATGGGTAAGGACATTGCCCACACTGCAGAAGCTATCTTTTGGTGCTAAGTTTCCTTTACGGAACAGACTTAAAAATATTGCGAAACTTTTTTTGATAAACGAAGTTTTTACCAAATCCCATGATCTCAGTCCGTTATTACAATTTGCTATTAAAGTATTATTAATCAATATTGGATTAAATTGTAACTCACCAGCCGGTTCATAATGGGGTGAGTTTTTTTTCATTGCGGACCATAGAAATACGCTATTGTGTTCATCAATCGCCCCTTGTATGATGTACTCATGTCGTTAACTTTTCATGTTTGGCTTTCTCTCATTACCTTACTGGTTGTTATGTTCGCTGGATTATTAGCCTTACTATTGGCGATACAGGAAAAAATGCTAAAAAGTAAGAGTTTCAGCGTATGGGTTCAAAGATTGCCCCCATTAGAAACCATGGAGTCGCGGTTGTTCATGGTAAACCGTTGCGGTTTTGCTTTGCTCACTCTGGTGTTATTAACCAGCTTCTATTTTTATCATACCCTGGTTTGGCAGAAATCGTTACTACTTTCAAAAACGTTATTGACTTTCAGTGCCTGGATCATTTTTTTAATTTTATTACTGGGCCGGCGTTGGCGAGGATGGCGCGGAGCACAAGCTGTTAATTCCACATTAATCGGCTTGTTTATCATTCTGATAATTTATCTATCGAGCCGTATTTCAGTCATATGACCATTCATATATCAGTTTTAATAATCCCTATCTGCTTTTTAATCGTGTTATCGGCATTCTTTTCCGCTGCTGAGACCGGCATTATGGCGTTGAATCGTTATCGTCTGCGTCATGCTGCGCGACAAAATGATCCTAGAGCTAAAAGAGTGTTAGGTTTATTGGCGAGACCAGATCGAATATTAGGAATTATCCTGATCGGCAACACTTTCGCCAATGTGTTTGCATCTGCGATCACTACCATTTTAGCAGCCCATTACTTTGGTGAATTTGGGGTGTTAATGGTTAGTATTATTTTAACGTTCGTATTGTTAATTTTTTCAGAAAGCACCCCCAAAACCCTAGCCGCTTTATATCCAGAACAAATTGCTTTGCCCGCTTCCGGTATTTTGAAATTTTTGTTAAAACTGTTATATCCGTTGGTTTGGATTGTTAATTTTATTGGTAATGGTATTTTACGTTTATTTGGAGCCAAACTTGAGCCTGCGCTTTTAGAATCCCTCAGTATCGACGAATTGAGAACTCTGCTAGATGAAACTCAGGGAAAGATTTCAACTACCTATAAAAAAATGCTGTTAAAAATACTCGATTTAGAACAAGTTACCGTAGAAGAAATCATGGTTCCTCGAAACGAAATATTTGGCATTGATTTAAACGAAAGCTGGGACCAGATCATCAAACGGCTTTTTGAATGCCCTTATTCGGCAGTGCCTTTATATACCGGGGATATCAACAATAGCCAAGGAATGCTGAATTTGAAACAAGTGTTAATCACTTTGCAGCATAAAACGTTAAATCCCTCGGAATTGATACAATTAGCAGAAGAAATTTATTTCGTCCCTCAAGACGCTTCGACCAATCAAATGCTGCTGAATTTTAGAGATCAAAAGCAAACAATCGGTTTAGTGGTTGATGAATATGGTGATATTCAAGGGTTAATAACCTTACAAAATATTTTACAAGAAATAGTCGGCGCATTTACCCAAGATATGCAATTAAACCGGTTGATTACTCAGCAAAAAGACGGCAGCTATTTAGTCGATGGTAGTGCTGACCTTCGTGATATTAACGAGAAGATGGACTGGCGCTTACCGACTGATGGCCCTAGAACCCTAAGTGGTTTAATAGTAGAGTATTTAGAAACAATTCCTGCCTCATCCCTCTGCACCCGTATAGCAGGTTACCCCATTGAAGTGCTAAGAGTAGGTCATGCCACTATTAAACTAATTAGGATATGGCCGCAACTTTATCAGGAACCTGCTACTCAGGAACTAAAATGAAAGCAGGGTTTAGTTTATTGGAATTGCTTGTTGTTTTAGCAATGGGATTGATTATGCTGTTGATGAGCATCCCTGCTTACCAGCATCTTTTTGAAAAGACTCAAAGCAGCAATGTGATCAATCAATTAATCGCTGCCATTAATGCAGCGCGGACCGAAGCGATTGCCGGCAACCAAGTAATTGTTTTATGCGGCAGCAGCAATGGATTACAATGCGACGGACAATGGCAAAAAGGCATGCTGTTGATTGACCCCAATGACATGGTTTTACGAAATTTTTCAGCCTTGCCGCTAGGCGACCGGTTGTGGTGGCAAAGTAGTTTAGGAACCGATGATTTTTTGAAGCTGGCTCCGACCGGTTTCACCGACGGACAAAGAGGCAGTTTTTATTATTGTCCTCGATATAATCCAGTAAAATATGGAGCTAAAATCACTATTTCCGATAGTGGCCGGGCCAGGGTGGATACGGATACGCAAACGCTGGAAGCGAGCTGTCAGACTTAAAAAAGTCAGTTTTTTAAAATATTGGCAGAGCTTGGGACCAAGTAAGAAGCTGTTGCTGATAAACTTAGGCAGTATAACTAGATAAATAAGAGGATAGACAATGCGAATTATTTTATTAGGCCCGCCCGGAGCGGGTAAGGGTACGCAAGCCCAATTCTTGAGTGAGTATTTTAGTATGCCTCAAATTTCTACCGGCGACATGTTAAGGGCTGCCGTAAAAGCCGAAACCCCATTGGGTTTAGCCGCTAAATCCATAATGGAGCAGGGTCAATTGGTATCGGATGAGATCATTATCGCTTTAGTAAAAGAGCGCATTAGCCAACCTGATTGTGAAAAAGGATTTCTGTTGGATGGTTTTCCGCGAACCTTAGCTCAAGCAGAAGCATTAAAACAGCAAAAAATATCCATAGATTTCGTCATTGAAATGCAAATTGACGATAATTTATTAGTAGAACGAATGTGCGGCCGATTGATCCATCCCGCTTCTGGACGAGTATATCACCGGATTAATAATCCGCCCAAAGTTGCGGACCAAGATGATCTTACTGGAGAACCGCTAGTTCAAAGAAAAGATGATCAAGAGCAAACAGTGCGTGAGCGATTAGCTGTCTACCAACAACAAACCAGACCGTTAATTGATTACTATAAAAAATGGGCAGAAAGCCATGAACCGCACGCACCTGAATTTCGTCAGATCAGCGCCGAGGCTTCAGTAGAGCAGGTCCGTAATGCACTCCTAGATATTCTCGAAAGACCACATAAATTGCCCGATAATGTAGTGCACATTGATGGGGCAAATTTTGATGAAATCATTAGCCACAATAAGCTCGTTATTATTGATTTTTGGGCTAAATGGTGTATCCCTTGTCGTTCTTTTAATAAAATAATCGAAGCAGTTGCCATCCAATACCCAAATGTAATATTCGCTACTGTTGATATTGATCATAGCAAAGACTTAGCAGAAGAGTTTGCTGTGAAATCAATTCCCTCGGTAATGATCATCCGGGATCAAACTGTTATCTATGCAGGTTCTGGTGCATTAACCAAAGGGAACTTGGTGGAATTATTAGAACAGGCTCTAAGCCTTAAAATATGATAATTTCAGTCATTGCGAGCACAAGCGAAGCAATCGCAATGACAATCGGAACGTGAAAAATTACAAAAAAAAGCCGTGGTTTTTAACCACGGCTTTTTTAATTGAGTCTTTATACTAAATCCTGGTCATAGCGGGTGTTCTCAGAAATGGGTTGTTCATGATTGGTTTTTTCAGAACCATGATTTCTTGAAGAGGTTTGCTCTTGACGGCGTTTTCGAGGTTTTGCTGTAGCGCGTTTCGATGTGGTTCTGCTAGTTGATTTGGATTTCCTTTTGCTGCTGGTTTTACCGGATGCCGACTTACGAGTAGCTGGTTTTCTAGCTGCAGCACTAGTTTTTGCTTTTTTGCCACGAGTCGATTTTTTAGTAGTCGCTCTAACCGCCGTGCTTTTTTTAGCGCCTTTTGCCGTTGTTTTACCGCCTTTAGTAAGCCCTTTTGAATATCCAGCTTTATGCGCGGCTTTTTTAACATTAGCGATCTGTTTCTTTGCTTGAGATTTAGCTTTTTTAACTGCAGTTTTAATTGCAGTACGCATTTGTTTGCGCGTTTTAGCTAATTCTTTTTTCAAACGTGCCACTTGTGGATTGCTAGCAATTTTTGGGCCACGTTTTTTTTTGGTTTTTCCTACGGCCATCTCATACTCCTAAGTTAGTTAAAAAAAATCTCCATTTCTGAAGATATGGATAAGTCTACAACAAATAATCATAAAATCAAGGATTTTTTACAAAATTGAGCCAATCATGGTAAAATAAAGCAACAACACACTGCTAATTTTCCATTTAAATAAAGCTAAAATTCCATACCAAAATTTTTTTGCTCTTTATCTGAGAGCTCACGTAGGTTGGTATATGCTGGTGGAAATCGCAGTAATATATTAGGAGAATAGTATGTCTTTTATAATTATTGTTTTATGCTTACTTCTTCAGCGTTTTAATGTTTTTGCTGATTGGTCCTACCAAATCCATTGGTTGAGTCGGCATTATCACTGGATTATTCAGAAAGTAGAATCGGTCAGTCAAGGTCATGGATTGATTGGGATTATCATTCTGTTGCTGCCGCCCTTAATTATTACCAGTTTGTTTTTTAGCCTTATTTATCATTTTGGCGGAGCGATCTTGTATGCGATATTTAATTTTATTCTGCTATGGTTTTGCATAGATGGCCGAGTGTTAATTAATAATTTAGCAATCAGTAAAGAACAACTTTTTATTTTGAGTTATCAACGCTTATTTGCTGTGATCTTTTGGTTTATTTTTTTAGGGCCCATTGGACTAGTTTTATATAGCTCAACAGTAGCATTGTGTAATTATTTGGAAGGACAGGAGCATTTATTATTAGTGAACTATGCTAAAAAATTAAAAGCTATTCTGGATTGGTTGCCAATTCGTTTATTAGGTTTAAGTTATGCTTTAATGGGACATTATGGTGCAGTTTTTAAAATTTGGTCAACCAATTGGCAGGAATTACCATCTGATTCTAGGCTAGTAGTAGATTATGGCAGTGCTGCATTGGGAGTGTTTCCTCAAGACCTGGAGAACATACCTAATGAAGTGATCCAAATCATTAATAGAGTTTTAGTATTATGGTTGCTGGTTATTGCTATATTGAGTTTGTTTTACTGGTTGACGCCATAGCAATTCCGCGAAGCGGAATCGTTATGCCTATTGCAGAAATGACAGAAACCAGCGACAATACCTCGCAATATTAAAAAGGAAGTAGAAATGAATAATAATTTACTTTCAGATGATCTGGACCCAATAGAAACTAAAGAGTGGCTGGAAGCATTAGCTTCAGTCATAAAACATGAAGGGCGAGCAAGAGCCTTATTTCTATTACGTCAGATAAATGAAAAAGCCTCTCAGTTAAATCTCGTTGCCGCAACCAGTCTATCCACTCCTTATATTAATACGATCCCTGCCGTTTCCGAAGAAAAAATGCCCGAAGATGGTGTCATGTTGGAGAAACTGACCAATATTTTACGCTGGAACGCTCTGGCCATGGTCTTAAAAGCCGGTAAAAAATATCCTGAAGTAGGCGGTCATTTATCCAGCTATGCTTCGCTGGCCACTTTATTAGAAATCGGACTAAACTTTTTTTTTCGAGCGAATGGTTCAGAAAAAGAGGGAGATTTGATTTACTACCAAGGCCATGCTTCACCCGGAATTTATGCTCGGGCATTTTTAGAAGATCGCTTAACAGCAGAGCACTTAGATCATTTCAGACAAGAAGCCTTCAATAAAAAGAGTGTTTCCTCCTATCCTCATCCTTGGTTGATGCCAACTTTTTGGCAATTTCCTACAGTTTCTATGGGATTAGGGCCGCTCATGGCGATTTACCAGGCACGTTTTTTGAAATATCTGCAGAACAGACTATTAAGGGATACTCAAGGCAGAAAAGTTTGGGCTTTTTGCGGAGATGGCGAGATGGGCGAACCGGAATCATTGGGCGCCATTAATATTGCCGGCCGGGAACAACTTGATAATTTAATATTCGTAATTAATTGTAATTTGCAGCGATTAGACGGTCCTGTATGGGGTAATGGGCAAATTATTCAAGAATATGAGAGTATCTTTAGAGGTGCAGGCTGGAATGTTATTAAAGTGATTTGGGGCAAAGGTTGGGATGAGTTATTTGCTCGTGATAAAAAAGGATTATTGAAAAAAAGAATCAGTGAATTAGTGGATGGCGAATACCAAAATTACAGTTCAAAAGACGGCGCCTACCTGCGTGAAAAATTCTTTGGTAAATATCCTGACTTATTAGATTTAGTAGCTGACATGACTGATGCTCAATTAAAAGAGTTATCTGACGGCGGTCATGACGCTCAAAAAGTTTATGCGGCCTACAGCGCAGCCATTCGCCATACCGGCCAACCTACCGTTATTTTAGCGAAAACCGTTAAGGGTTATGGCTTGGGTGCAGCAGGGGAAGGTTTGAATATTGCTCATAATGCCAAAAAAATGGCCGATGACTTAGTCATTAGCTTTCGCAATCGTTTTGAGTTGCCGCTTAGTGATCAACAAGCGCAGAAATTAGAATATTTACACCCCGGTAAAAATAGCGAAGAAATTAAATATTTGCATGAACATCGCCGCAAATTAAATGGGTTTTTACCGGCGCGTGAAACGCCTTCATTGCCGCTAACTGTACCTGAGTTAAGCGCCTTTAATTCTCAATTTGAAGGCACTGAAGATCGAGCTATTTCCACCACTATGGCTTATGGCCGAATTCTGGCTATTTTATTAAAAGATAGCAATATCAAAGACCGTATTGTGCCGATCTTGGCGGATGAGACCCGTACCTTTGGTTTGGAGGGATTATTCCGGCAAATTGGTATTTATTCTCCGGTAGGTCAAAAATATCTTCCCGAAGATAAACATTTACTCATGTATTATCGAGAAGAAACCAACGGCCAATTGTTACAAGAAGGAATTAGTGAAGCAGGGGCTATGTCCAGTTGGATCGCTGCCGCCACTTCTTATACGACCAATCGTTTTCCGATGATTCCTTTTTATATCTATTATTCTATGTTTGGTTTTCAGCGCTTTGGAGATTTAGTTTGGGCTGCTGCCGACAGTCGCGCCCGAGGCTTTATTTTGGGGGGGACCGCAGGCCGCACCACCTTGGCTGGAGAAGGGTTACAACATCAGGACGGTCATAATCTGCTGATGTTTAGTTTTGTGCCCAATTGTATCTCTTACGATCCGACCTTCAATTACGAATTGGCGGTTATTATCCAAGATGGGTTAAGACGCATGGTGCAAGAACAACAAGACATATTTTATTACATTACATTAATGAACGAAAATTATGCGCACCCGCCCATGCCCAAAGGGGTAGAGCAAGGGATAATTAAAGGGATGTATTTGTTTAATAGCACTGAGAAAAAAGCTAAACAAAGAGTTCGCCTGTTAGGTTCCGGGGCCATTTTTAGAGAAATAATTAAAGCAGGAGATATTTTAGCAAAAGACTATAATATCGGTGCGGATATTTATGGGGTGACTAGTTTCAATGAATTGCACCGGGATTTAATTGAAGTAGAGCGGCATAATCGGTTACATCCTGACGCGGTCAAAAAAACCTATGTGGAACAGTGTTTGGGAGATAATGCTAATATCCCAGTGATTGCTGCAACTGACTATATCCGTCTGTTTGCAGATCAAATTCGATCTGCCGTCCATGCACCCTATATTGTTTTGGGCACGGATGGATTTGGCCGTAGCGATACTCGTACTGCTTTAAGAGATTTTTTCGAAGTAGATGCAAAAATGATTGTTTATTCTGCTCTTAAAGCCTTAACAGACCAAGGCGATTTTAAGAATAATGATTTAACCGCAGCGGTTCAAAAGTTGGGAATTGATTTAGCAAGACCTCTTCCAACTACCGTCTAGTTTTTTTGGAGATTGTGTTATGGCCATTGAGCAAGTGAAAATACCCGACATTGGCGGCGCCAAAAATGTCGATGTCATCGAAGTATTTATAAAAGTAGGGGATAGAATAGCGAAAGACGCTTCCTTAATTACTTTAGAAGGCGATAAAGCGACTATGGAAGTTCCTGCTTCCCTTAACGGCGTCATTAAAGAAGTAACTGTTAAAGTGGGTGATAAAGTTTCTGAAGGCACGGTGATTGCCCAAGTGGAAACTGAAAGTGAAACTGCTGCCAAAGAGTCCGCCGCCAAACCCAAACAAGAATCAGAAACTAAAAAGCAACCTGAACCTGCTACTGCCGAAAAGCCGGCTTCAGCACAAAAAACTGAAGCTTCTCAACCGGCAAAAAAACCATCCGAAGCTCCGTTGGAAGAAGAAGCTGAAGAGGAAGATATCCACGCTGGGCCCGGAGTCAGACGTCTGGCTCGTGAATTTGGTTTAGAGTTAAATCAAATTCATGGCAGCGGCCCTAAAAATAGAATTTTAAAAGAGGACTTGCAAAATTATGTCAAACAAAAAATCAAAGCTGCTCAAGGAGCGGGGGGTTTAGGGATAACTCCAGCACCTGAGATCGATTTTCGAAAATTTGGTGAAATCGAAACTAAACCATTATCCAAAATCAAGAAAATTTCAGGTCCAGCGCTACATCGTAACTGGGTAACTATTCCTCATGTGACTCAGTTTGGTGAAGCCGATGTAACTGAAATGGAGCAGTTTAGAATTCAACAAAAAGCGATGGTCGATGGCCGGGAAACCAAATTGACTCCTCTGGTGTTAGTGATGAAAGCTGTGGTCGCCGCCTTAAAAGAATTCCCTATTTTTAATGCTTCTTTAGCTCCTAATGGCGAACAACTGGTCCTTAAAAAATACTTTCACATTGGGGTGGCGGTCGATACTCCAAATGGTTTAGTAGTGCCGGTCATTCAAAATGTAGATAAAAAAGGTTTGTTTAGTTTAGCTGTTGAATTAGCTCAGATGAGTAAAAAAGCTCGAGAAACCGGTTTGTCGATGACCGACATGCAAGGGGGGTGTTTTACCATTTCCAGTTTAGGCGGCATTGGCGGCACTGCTTTTACGCCGATTATTAATGCCCCTGAAGTCGCTATTTTAGGCGTTTCTCGTACCCAAACTAAACCTGTTTATGATCAGGATAGCGGCCAATGGCAGCCTCGTTTGAAGTTGCCTTTATCTTTATCGTACGATCATCGAGTCATTGATGGTGCAGACGGCGCACGCTTTATGGTTTATCTCACCAGTCGATTATCGGATATTAGAACTTTACTACTGTAAGTCTTGGAGAATTTTATGTCGAATGCAACTATAAAAACTGAAGTGGTGGTGTTAGGCAGTGGTCCGGGGGGATACTCGGCTGCATTTAGAGCTGCTGATTTGGGCAAAACAGTGGTTTTGGTGGAACGATATCAAAATATCGGTGGAGTTTGTTTAAATGTAGGATGCATTCCTTCGAAGGCGCTGCTCCATGCTGCCAAAGTAATTGACGATGCTGCCGAGATGAGTGAATTTGGATTAAATTTTTCCAAGCCAAAGATTGATTCTGAAAAATTGCGTCAATGGAAAGATAATGTGGTTAAGAAGTTGACCGGTGGTTTAAAAGCCATGGCCAAACAGCGAAAAGTTCAAATTGTAACCGGCGAAGGGCAATTCAGCAGTCCGAATGAAATAGTAGTTACCAATGGCCAGGAAAAACAGACCATTCAGTTTGAACAAGCAATTATTGCTGCGGGTTCTTTACCGGTCAAATTGCCTTTTATTCCTGATGACCCTCGCATAGTGACCTCTACGGGCGCTTTAGAGTTGCAGGGCTCCAATGAAGAATGGCTAATTTTAGGCGGGGGCATTATCGGTTTAGAAATGGCTACCGTTTATAATGCGTTAGGCGCTAAAATTACTGTGGTAGAAATGATGCCTCAATTAATTCCAGGTGCAGACCTGGATATCGTCCAGCCACTGCATAAACGAATCGCCAAACGTTACAGCAATATTTTATTAAAGACTAAAGTGACCAAAGTCGAAGCTAAAAAAGACGGTTTATGGGTGACTTTTGAAGGTGAGCAAGCTCCTAAAACCAATCCGCAACGTTTTGACCGAATTTTAGTAGCTGTGGGACGCAAACCCAACGGAAAACTAATCGGTGCAGAAAAAGCCGGCGTTAAAGTGGATGAGCGAGGATTTATTGCCGTAGACAATCAATTACGCACCAATGTTCCGAATATCTATGCTATTGGCGACATTATCGGCAATCCCATGCTGGCGCATAAAGCCTCTGCGGAAGGCCGGTTAGCCGCTGAAGTGATTGCCGGTAAAAAACATTATTTCGAACCTAAGTGTATACCCTCGGTTGCCTATACCGACCCTGAAATCGCATGGGCCGGCGTCACTGAGACCCAAGCAAAAGAACAGAAAATTGCTTATAAAACTGCGGTATTTCCCTGGATTGCTTCCGGAAGAGCCTTGTCGCTGAATCGCAGTGAAGGATTCACTAAGTTAATATTCAATGACCAGGGAACGATCATTGGTGCAGGAATTGTCGGTGTCAGCGCCGGCGATTTAATTTCAGAATTAGCTTTAGCCATCGAAATGAGTTGTGATGCTGAGGACATTGCCCTAACCATCCACCCGCATCCTACATTATCGGAATCGGTTATGATGGCAGCAGAAATTTTCGAAGGAACGATCACCGACTTGTATCTGCCGAAGAAAGAAAAATCTAAGGAATAGATCAGCCGCTGTAAAAAAATGGAATCTGGATAAAAGTAGAAAATAAAAGGAGAAGTGTATGCGTTTTGTTGTGGATAGAGAAGTTATTCGTACTATGCAAAGAGCTGCTATTTTTGTGGTTTCAGGTACTGTAGCTTTAGCCACCAGCGGAATTTTAAATATTCAAGACTCTTTTAAAACCCTCAATACAATAGTGCAGGTTCTTTCCTTGGGTGTACTGGAAGCTGGCGTGGGTGTGGAATTACATGGTGTTTCAGAGATAAAAAAGCCGGAGCCATCAGATGACGACCCAGAAAATCTGACTGAGGATGTTAGTCAAATACTTGAGGTAAAATGGGAAAACCGGTTAACAAAATTGAATTATTTTAAATTAACCCTGATTCCTTACGCCGCCTTGCTTAATGCGTTTGATCAAGATTTTAAAAAAACCTATTGCTTAGATGAAATCGCTTTCGGTTCATTTGCGGTTATTTTTGCAGTCGAAGCATCCTATTTCCGCTATATACGTAATTATTTGGATATGGGCGCTAAAATAGGGATGATCGGCGCTTCGATAGGTTCGGTTGCCGCTACTGCTTTGAGTAAACCAGATTACACTAGCTACCTTTGGTATGGAGGCACAAGTTGCGCTTTATTTTTAACATTAAATAAAGCGAACAGCGTTAGAAAAGCACGGAAGCGAATTATAGAAGAAGAGGCTCGGCAAGCTTTAGTGAATCAGAGTTAATTAATATAAGCCGCTGAGGATTGATCAGCGGCTTAGTTTTCATCTTCAACTTGAAACGTAGACTTTTAATCCGTTGGTCGCGAGTTCGAATCTCGCCCGGCCCAAAAAATAAAA
>JAFEDN010000052.1 GCA_018241585.1 Pseudomonadota bacterium
TCAGCCATTTCTCTCGATTGTTGATAAATTCTAATTGTCTCATACCGGATGGCTTTGAACGGTGTAATTTTAAATAGTTTTCAAATTTATGCTTCAATTCTCGATGAGCTTCGATATAGGCTTGCTTAGCGGTAGTTTTCCAGCCATGCTCAGCTTCTTGGTAAGCTTGCAACTTCTCCTGGGTTTCGAACATGGCGGTTCGGATTTCTTTAGCGCTGTCCTTCACATAATCTGCCACTTGTTCAACGAAGGTAATGCCTACTCCTGCGGCCACGGTAGCTTTTTCATGTTCATCTAGTTGCCTCAACCCTTCCAGCAACCAGGCTACTGCACTAACTGTCTTTAAATCTCGTTGCTCAGCTAGCTTAGCAATCACTTCTCGGGTTCGAAAAAATTCTTGGTTTGGTCTTCGAATCGAGTCCAGCCAATGCTCTTTGCTAATCAACCATTGATTGGTCAAGGAACGTGAACCAGCTATTTTATTATCATATAGCTGCATATCTTCTGCCGTAGGTAGATAAATACATTGATGAGGCAACATTGGGAAATCAGAAGCTTGTGAATAGGCTGGATTCCACCATTGATTAAATTCGTTCATTAGTCGCATCACTTTTAAATAATGGTTAATAGCTGCCGGTTTCCGCTCCGGACAAAACTGTTCAGCCACATCTTGTAATGATTCTAACTGCGTTACATATACGCAAGCATGTCTTTGACAATCCATGGAAATTATCCTTACGTTACATTGAAACCCCTTGAGCCACATTATAACCGGTACGCACCGGCGATTGCTGGGTGTTATTGGCTGAACGTGGAAAATAAGAGTTTTCTAAAGTATCATACGCTAACATCAAATTTTCTATGATGTTTCCTTCTGCTTCATCCTGTTCGTGATTGAAAAAACTCACTGCAGCATTGGTCAGTGTGTAAGTCATATAGGTTTCGAGTGGATTACCGGCAGTAACAAAATGAATATCGACCTTGGAGATCACTTGTTGACGGGTGGAAGCATTAAACCAAAAAACGGAACTGCTATCCGCAAGCTTCTGTATCCACACCATACCGCAAGTTGGGCCACTCATTCGGTTATACATACTCCCGGTCCGTTGTTCTACTGATCGCCGAATGCCGCTCAGTGAAAATTTCAGTAAGCTGACCCAGTCTTGATAACCTTCGGCAGATACGTTGCCTTTTGCACCTGGTGCTTGTAAATAGATTGTCATTTTCTCTCCTTGTCATAATTAGCGGGTCCCCGAATTTGGTATTTTAAATGAAATAGAAGCTTTGTTGCAATCAGTATTTTTTTATCGAGTTGACTCATAAAAAAGGTAACCGAAGAAAGGTAAAAAAGGAATCGTTGACTCATATTAAATGTAACCGAGGAGGTTATGAATATGAGTCCGAAAGAAAAGCGGTCTTATCTCAGTGAGATCAAGCGTCGATATGGAAAAGCCAGTCGCCCAAAAAAGGCTGGCATCCTGGATGAGTTCTGCACAGTTTGCGATTATCATCGAAAATATGCGATTCGGTTGCTCAATAAAAGCAGCAAAAAGAAGCCGCGGAAACGTGGCCGGAAATCAAGAGATAAGACAAGTCCTCTTCTGGCTATTTTAAAAACGATTTGGTTGGCAACAGACCAACTATGCAGTAAACGGCTTAAAGTGGCCTTACCGGAGTGGTTACCGCACTATGAGCAGGAATATGGCAGGCTGGAAGTAGAACTTAAAAGCCAGCTGTGTCATTTAAGCCCGGCGACCATTGATCGGTTACTGAAGCCTATACAGGTTCATGATGAACGTCGAGGGTTGAGCGGGACTCGTCCCGGACGTTTATTAAAAAATCAGATTGCGATCAAAACAGATCATTGGGATGTGACCCATCCCGGATATTTGGAAGCGGACTCGGTAGCGCATTGTGGTGATTCTTTAGCCGGAGATTTTATCTGGAGCATCACTCTGACCGATATTCATAGCGGATGGACTGAAAATCGTGCGACCTGGAACAAAGGAGCCCATGGGGTTCTGGAACAAGTGAAAGGCCGTGGACGAAATGTGAAAAGTAAATTTTCCACATTATCGCCCACCGCCTTACCCACACTTCGCCCACAACAGGTCGTTTTAATACAACAAATTTTATATTTTATTGAATTTTTACAGTTACCTGAATTATGAGTCAACGCGTTATCAACATTATTAAGTAAAGATTCTGAAAAGTTCTAGGAAAAGTGCGATACATGATACCAACTATGTAAAATTTAAGCAGGATTAACTCAAATTTAGACTAGTTAAAATCATCCTTTCGTGAATTCACTTAAATCAGTTTTTATGAAATAGATTGACCGTTTTGAAGCTTTTTAAGCCTTTCCAAATAAAACTCTGTCGGATAATCCTCAGGGAACCGTTGATGAATTTCTTTAAATAATTGCTCAGCTTTGGGATAGTGCTCAGCGACGTATTCTTCATAAGCTGCAGTGAATTTGTCGCAAAGTTCTTTTTCCAAAGCAGTGGCGCTTATTTCAGGGTCTTCATTATTCATGGCCACCAATTCATATATTTTTATTTTGGTTTTTTTCCCTTTTACTTCAACCATATCTAAAGGCCGGACCAGAAAAAAGTCATCGGTTTGCACATAAACTTCTTCGCTAATGATAATATTGACGTGATAAATTTTATCGGTTACCTGTAACCGGGCAGCAGTATTTACGGCATCACCAATCACAGTATAGTTCATCCGCTCTAAGGTTCCGATATTACCCACAAAAACAGTGCCGCTGCTAATGCCGAATCGAGTAATGAATTCCGGATTACCTAACTCCCGGCATTTTTTGTTAAACCGGTTAACAAAAATTTGGCATTTTAATGCAGCAGTGCACGCGAAAATGGCGTGCTGAGGATTAGCCAGCGGCGCTCCCCAAATTGCCATGACGCTGTCGCCAATATATTTATCAATCGTGCCTTGGTTGTGAAGGATAATTTTAGAAATGCCATCAAAGTATTCATTTAATAACGGCATTAGAGTGCTGAGTGGGTTGGTTTCTGCAATGGTAGTGAAATCTTTGATATCTGAAAAGAATATAGTTAGTTTTTTCTTATCAACGTGTAATTCAATTTCATTACCTTGCGCTAATAATTGCCGGACAATTTCTTTTGGAACATATCTGGAAAAAGATCGCAGTGCCGCTCTCATAGCGGCTATCGAGGCATCCATTATTCGGATTTCTACAATGTAAGAAGGAATCCTTTTATGGCTAGACAAATCTAGATTGGTCACCTTGTCTACTTCTTTTGACAAGGAGACAATAGGTTTGGAAATACGTTTTGAAAAGTAATGAATAACGGATAGTGACAGTCCTAAAATAATTAGGGTAATTAAAATAATTTCTAATTGTGTTTGAATGAGGTCTGAAAAAAAATCAGAAAAAGGCACGATGGTGACTATAATCCACGGATTATTGAAAATTTTTTGATAGTTGCCAATGTAACTGAGATATCGTTTATCTTTATATTCAAAGGAAAAATTTTGCTGGTTGTTTTTACGGTAATTATTAATAGCAGCTTTGATCACTCCTGAAGGAATCAAGCTTTGTTTTAAAAAATCTCCTTGAGGAACTAGAATATTTCCATTAATATCAGTAATAAATGCTCTTCCATATTTCCCAATAGTGAGCTGATCGAAGAAATTAGATAGTCCATTAAAAGAGATATCCATACCTACCACTCCCACTAATCTATGATTTGCATCATAGATAGCTTTTGAAGCGGTGACTCCTTGATCATTGCTATTGAGAAATGTATAGATATCAGTCCAAAAAACCCCCGAATTTTTTAGTGCTCCTATATACCACGGCCGAGTTTGAGAAATGATCGAGGGCTTATCAAAGTGTTCGGTTCCTAATGTGGTAAAGTTCTTATCGGTATAACGCCATTCCTCAATAGGAGTATGAGTTTGATCAGTGATTTTAATAATATAAGTGGCGCCAGTAGGGAGTGGTTTGTTAGGATCGTTAGCAAAATGCTTTTCTGTAAAAATTCTCTTTACCAAAAAGCGATCACCATTCTTAAATCCAATAAAGAAAGAATCTGCTTCTGGATCAATTTGGATAATTCGTAACATATAGTTTTCAAGTTGCTGATTGTTTGCCGAAAATAATTTCCCGCCTAATGCTAAGGCGGAAGAAGTTTCGATGATTAATTCAGTATTTTTCTGCAGGCTGGTAATTCTTTGGATGATCGCAGTAGAATTTCGTTCCATCATCCCTTTGGAGTATTTCAAAATCGCATGATAATTTTTAAAATAGGAGTAGCACATTATTAAGGTGACGGTAAGAATGGTTAGCGATGCGAATAAAGTCAGTATATCAATTTTAAGCGTTCTAATTCGTATCCGGTATAGCCAGCGTTGAAAAGCTGAACGGTGCTTTATTCTACGTTTTTTCATTGCATTTAAAATATAGTCTAGTCGGAATCTGATTTCCTATTTGGCACTCAGGAAGGAATAATTTATTCAATTTTGAACGCTTAATTTTGAAAACTTTGTCAAAAATGTTACAATAAACCAATCCTTTTTATTTGTAGGTAAAATCCATTGATTATTGTTTCCCAAGTCATCATGCAATATGGTGCAAAGCCCTTATTTGAAGTTTCGGCTAAATTTAGCGGTTCCAATCGTTATGGTTTGATTGGCGCTAATGGCTGCGGTAAATCCACTTTGATGAAAATCTTAGGAGGTGACTTAGCTGCCACTTCCGGTTCGGTTTCTGTAGACCCTAATAAACGGTTAGGAAAATTAAGGCAGGATCAGTTTGGCTTTGAAGAGTATTCAGTGATCGATACGGTGATTATGGGCCATCCCAGATTGTGGAAGGTTAAGCAGGAGCGTGACCGGATTTACTCTTTAAGTGAAATGAGTGATGAGGATGGTCTGCTGATTGCAGATTTAGAAGTCGAATTTGCCGAATTAGATGGATACACCGCCGAATCCCGGGCAGGAGAATTGCTACTGGGTTTAGGAATTCCGATCGAACAGCATGATGGATTAATGCGGGAAGTGGCTCCAGGTTGGAAGTTGCGGGTATTATTGGCGCAGGCGTTGTTTGGTGACCCAGAAATTTTGTTATTGGATGAACCAACTAACCACCTGGATATCAACACCATTCGCTGGTTGGAAAACGTTTTGAATCAACGAAATTCTTTGATGATTATCATTTCACATGACCGGCATTTTCTTAATAGCGTTTGCACTCATATGGCTGATTTAGATTATGGCGAATTGCGGATTTATCCTGGAAATTATGATGAGTACATGACCGCAGCTACACAAGCTCGGGAGCGTTTGCTGGCGGATAATGCTAAGAAGAAAGCGCAAATTGCTGAGTTGCAGTCATTCGTTAGCCGTTTTTCCGCTAATGTGGCGAAAGCTAGACAGGCTACTTCCAGAGCAAGGCAAATCGAAAAAATAAAATTAGAGGAGATTAAACCTTCCAGCCGGGTGAACCCTTATATTCGTTTTGATCAAAAGAAGAAACTACACCGTTTGGCTATTGAGGCCAAAAATCTCAGTAAGCGCTTTGAAAAAGCGCCTTTGTTCAATAATTTTAATTTGACTGTTGAAGCTGGTGAACGCATTGCTATTATTGGAGCTAATGGCGCAGGCAAGACTACTTTGATGCGTTGTTTATTAGGGGATATTACTCTTGACAGCGGAGAGGTGAAATGGTCTGAAAATGCTAGCGTGGGTTATTTTGCGCAAGATCATTCTTCCGAATTTGCTGAAAATATCTCCTTATTTCAATGGATGTGCCAATGGATGCAGGAAGGTGACGATGAGCAAACCATTAGAGGGATTTTAGGCCGGTTATTATTTTCAAAAGATGAGAGCTCCAAATCCGTCAAAGTTGTTTCTGGAGGAGAAGCAGGCAGGCTGTTGTTTGGAAAATTAATGTTGTTAAAATCTAACGTCTTATTATTGGATGAACCAACTAATCATTTGGATATGGAGTCGATAGAATCATTAAATACTGCATTAGAAAATTATCCGGGTACATTAATTTTTATCAGTCACGATAGAGAATTTGTTTCCTCGTTAGCAACACGGATTATAGAGATCAGGCCGGAAGGTATTGCAGACTTTACTGGTAATTATGAGGATTATTTGCAGAGTCAGGCACTATAAGCCTTTAAGATGCATAGTTCTTTGTAAAAAATTACTAAATAAGGGTACAGTAAAATCAGTATTTCCATGCGCAGGACTATAAATCATCCCTTTTTTGATTAAATTGTTACGGATCGGAGCAACTGCTTGTGGTGTCACTGTTAATTTTTCTGCAATCTCACCTGAACGCTGCGGGCCCTCTCCTAAAGTAGCTAGGGCGTATAAATATTCTTTTTCCCGAGGAGTCAGGCGATCGAACCGAACTCGAAAAAAACTTTCATCCAATCGTTTAATCGCTTCAACCGTTGCCATTTTTACATCAGCAAGCCCAATAGGAGACTTTTTCGCTATATTCCAAGCTTGATAGCCCCATTCCTGCAAAAAATAGGGGTATCCTTGGGTTTGTCGCATAATTTCATTAAGAGCATCCTCAGTAATTGATACTTGCTGATCTTTGGTAGGCTCTAATAATGCGTCAAAAGCATCTTTTTTTTCTAAGGGACCGATGACGGGAAAATCAAATAATCTTTCAGCATAAGATTTTGCTCTACCGGTTAAGCCTACAAGTTGTGGTAAACCTGCACCGATAAGTGCTAGAGGTAACTTTTTTTGCGAGACTTTATGGATGGCCATGATTAAGGCACTCATTTCATTTTCAGATAAATATTGTAATTCATCAATGAGGATTGCAAGGGCGGTTTTTCGTTCCAATGCAGCCTCTGCAATCACTTCCAGGAGCGCAGATAAATCGGATTCTAGTTCACCGCTATCTGCTGTGCCGATTTCTGGATCAATATCTAGGTAGTTTTCTATATCTCGATATTTTAACTTAATACCTTCAATGAAGCTTTTTAGAACGCGAAACCCTTTTTTTACTTTTTGACTTAAGTTTTCCATACGGTCAAGCTGAAACAAAAGTTGGCGCAGTGGAGGAATTAACAGCTCTGCTAATGACTTCTTTTCATGTGCTTCAATAAATATTGATTTATATCCTGATTGTTCAGAAAGACGATCAATTTCGTTGAGTAACACAGTTTTGCCTACCCCTCGAAGCCCCACCAGCAAAAAGCTTTTTTCAGATCTGCCTGATTGCAGCCTTGCAAATAAAGTCTGAGCCTTAATAATAATATTTTGCCGGCCTGCCAATTCCGGGGGAGGTGTGCCTGCGCCAGGGGAAAAAGGATTTTTAATCGGGTCCATAAATATAACAAAATTATCTAAATATAAGTAATTTTTGTTATATTAGTATAAACTTATTATAAATTCAAATTTGCCTGTAACTATTCAGCCGCTGGATAGGAGCGGCTGATTTTTCACCAAATCTGAGCCAAAATTGGCCGGTCTGCATTTGCAAATCTATACCTTTGAACAATTTGCCCAGGATTAATCGTTTAATCCTTTGCCGTTAAGGATCAGCTGCAAGCATTTCTCTATCCTGGACTCTCGAGTTTTGGATTGTTTAGGTGCGGTAAAATAAAGAATATAGGCTCTTTGCCTTCCTGGTGTTAGTGCATTAAAGGCTGTTTTCAAAGCAGGAATTTGGTCTAGTTTGTTTTGGAATTCATTAGGAATGTGCAATTGCCGGGTTTTTTTAAAATCTACTTTTAGATTGGCTTTTTCCACTACAATCGCTTCACCAATGTAATTTTTTAGGGTCGGCGCCATTGCAATTATTTCTTCAACGGAATTAAACCGAATCTGACGCCCGGACTGCACATTTTCGGTTTGTCTTATTAAAATCTCATTGGGGTCTTTTAACAAAGCTCCTTTAAAAAATAGCAGGGCGCAGTATTGTTTAAACCCATGGATTAAGACTATATTCTTTCCATTGAGGGTGTAACAAGGCGCGCCCCATTTCACTTCCTCGGTCAAACCGCAGTCCAGGACAATGGTTCTTAATTGCTTTAATTCTTGCTGCCATTTTTGTGCTTTGTCTAAGAGTAAATCAACCCTAGGATTCATTTGGTTGCCTAAATTGCATGGATAGTAATTTCTACTCTACGATTCATGGCTCGTCCGGAGGGGGTGCTATTGCTTGCCACTGGGCGGCGGTCTCCAAAGCCACGAACAGCGAAACGATTAGGATGGACTCCTTGGCCCATTAGATATTGAGCAACGGCTTCAGCTCTTCGTTCAGACAATCTCTGATTGTATGAGGATTCGCCCACATTATCGGTAAAACCGTCAACGTGCACGATGGTCTGGTTGTATTTGCGCAGCACAATGGCAACCGAGTTTAGAGTAGAATAAAAATTAGCTTTGATTTCCGTACTGTTAAAAGCAAAAGTGATATCACCCGGCATAATCAAATGAATGTCCCCGCTGGGGTCTTGCACCACCTGTACTCCCGTGCTTTGTAATTGTTGACGCAGAGCGGCTGCTTGACGATCCATCATATTGCCGGCTACACCCCCTACCGCAGCACCGACGCCTGCTCCAATCAGAGCTCCGGTTCCTTTTCCTGCTATTGCGCCGATTATCGCACCGCCGGCCGCACCAATACCTGCTCCAGCCGCGGTTTTACTAACAGTTTGCTGTCCTGTATAAGGGTCTTGGGTTGTGCAACCTGTGATTAAAGTGATTAATCCGATTAATAAGATTTTTGTGTTAAAAGACATATTGACTCCCGCTAGTTCAATTTACCTCTATTGTATAAGGAAGCTTTTTAGAATAAAAGGTTTTTCAATTGGGATGCAGAGCTAAATGATCGGTTGCCATTGGATTGGTTATCTTTGGGAATCTGCTGATTTCACCTTTCCATAATTGGATTTGAGCTCTAACAACGTCATGCAGTGAATCAAGCTCCTTATAGCAGGATCGTAACCATTTGGCGTCATTGTCATGATTGCGCACACTATTACGTATTAAGTTTAAAGCTTCGGTGCTTTCTAAATCTGCGGCATGATTTTCCAGATGTTTGCAGGTTAGTAAAATATCTTCACTGATTGGGGTATGTGTGTCCTGAAGAGGATCAATTAATTCAGCATCAAAACCATAGCGGCTAGCGCGAAATCGATTGGTAAAATAAGCAAGATAAATATCTTGAGAACATGGAGGACGATGGGTTAACAGATAACGCGCCAGCATTTGTGCATAAGCTGCTAATTGAGCGGCTTTATCTACCGTCAAAGGAGTGTCGCTAATACGAATTTCCATGGTTCCGTATTCTGGTTTAGGCCGAATATCCCAATAAAAATCTTTCATGCTTTTAATGATTTTTAATTTAGTCATTTTTTGGTAATAACTGCTAAACTCCTCCCATTGAGTTATCCAAGGTGGAACTCCGCTTAAAGGGAAGGCATTGATAACCGCTAACCGTGAACAGTCAAAAGCAGTATCTATCCCTTGGTGAAAAGGAGAAGCTGCAGATAAAGCAATAAAATGAGGTATGTATCGGGTAAATGCGTGACAGAGATAAAGTGCGTCGTCACCATTGGCGCAAGCAATGTGAATATGCTGGCCAAAGACAGTGAATTGTTGTGCTAAATAGCCATACTGTTCAGATAAACTAGCAAATCGCTCGGAAGGATAAATTCGTTGTTCATTCCACTTTTGAAAAGGATGAGCGCCGCCGCCACATACCCCTATATGGGTTTGATAAGCTTCTTTAGCGATAATATTTCGCAATAGATATAATTCTTTCAGTAAAGAATGGTAGGAAGTATGAATAGAAGAATTAATTTCAATCATCCCTTGCGTGATTTCCGGTTTTATTTCACCTGGATGAGCAATCTGAGACAGCCGGCGCATTAAATCTCTTGATTCCATAGTTAAGTTAAAGCTATGTAAATCTATCAGCTGCAATTCTAATTCCACCCCCATTGTGATTTGCGGGTTTTCTTTAAAAGGTAAAATCATACTCATATTAAAACTCTTTTATCAGTTTCTACTGATTCCGCTTCACCAACCAATAAGAATGCCCATTGAGCGGTTATCGGGCCGATGAGGTTCATAATGGCCAAGGCTCCGGAAACAATAGTGACCACTAAAGTACCTAATTGCGGATTCAGATCAATGACCATAAATGACATGCCTAAAGCGACCCCTGCTAAGGGCATTAAAGCTAGACTGGTGGCAAACGTTTGCCGCAGAGTGAGCCGGCTGGCTTTGGCAAAGAGACCAACACCAATAAATTTTGCCAAAATACGCACAATGATAAATGCAGCAACAATTAATATTATTTCACTGATTCCTTGCGGTCTTAAATAGATACCTACTAAAACAAACAAAATGATCAGAAACAACCTGGCTAATGCCTCAAAATTGACTGCGGTTAATCGATGTTGGAGATCAAAATTTCGTGCTGCAACACCTAAAACAAATAAAGTTAACATAGTAGAAAGATGAAACTTATGTGTTAATCCAATGGTTAAAATAGTGATACCGGTTAATAAAATAAATTGTTTTTCTTGGGTCTTGCCAATTAATTTTGCCAGCTGTTGGGTAATTGAAAACATCACCGCAGCTAAAATAACTGCGCCGCAGAGGTGATAAATAAAATTCCAGGTTATTTGGAAAAATGACCAACTGTTCGATTTAGCAAAAGGTAACAATAAGGTAAAAATGAGCAGAGCGTAAAAATTATTTAGACTGGTTAGCATTAAAGCTCTTCGGGTTATCGGGCCGTGAGAATTAAGGTCGGATGTCACCATAATTAAAACGGCTGGAGAAGTGACCATGGCGATGGTGGAAGCCAACGCTGCCGAAAGTAGCGGTAATTTTAAAAAGATTAACACCGTAAAAAGCAGAACAAATGTTAGACCGGATTCAGCTAATGACATACCTAGTAAGGAACGGTTATGTCTTAGCCAGCTAAAATCCAAATTCCGGCCCGTTGAAAACAATACTAAACCCAGTGAAATATCGATGAATAGGCGGCTTTGTTGTAAAATCGAAGGCTCAACTAAATTAAAAACTTGTGGCCCAATAAGAAAACCCACGGTGATATAGCCAAAAATCCCAGGCAAAAACCGGATTTTTTTGGCCAATTCGCCACCACACAAGCCTAATAATAACACTAGCCCGAACCAAGTAGTTGGACCAATATGAACCAGTTTTTGTATGAAGTGACCCATGATCCCCTTGGTGTCAAAATTATTTAATTAACACATTTTATCGATAAAAATACCAAATTTTCATTACTCATGTCAACTTGGAGCCAGTCCGAAGGATGCCGTCATTGCGATCCCTCGCAGCGCTCGGGGCCGCGTGACGGCCGGCAGAAAAATTTAGAGCAATCGTAGTCACTATATGCAGCAGTTCCCGTTGAAGCAAAAATTACCTATAAACTCATGAAATATTGAAAGAATTATTTTTGAATA
>JAFEDN010000053.1 GCA_018241585.1 Pseudomonadota bacterium
CCAAGCGTCATCATGTCTTCAGAAGGGTTTGTTAATGCTTAAGTTGACGCCATTACGTGACTTTCAATTACCCACAATTTTTTGCCATATTAACTCCCAAAGCGATATCGGTTAATCGAGATAAACCCCGCCACATGACGATATTACCTGGCGGCGGGTCAGGAAGCCCTAGCGAGATAACCGCCTAGGCGAGCAATCTTAATCACGTAATGAGATAGCTTTCGGCTGTTATTATCCTGATTCATCTTATCTTTTATCAAGTGATCTAAAATTTCCATTTCTATTTTTCGTAATGCTATTTTTGCTGAAGCGTTCGGGCAAAATCTATTCATCATGGTTAGCCAAAATATTCGCCAACCCAAAATACAAAATATAGCAATCAAATTAGCTAATCGGGACGCGGTTTTTAATTTAGATGATTCAACCTGACAGCCCGATTTTAAAATCTTATGAAAAGTTTCTATTTTCCAGCGCATCGAATACCACGTCAATTTCTCTATTGCCTCACGACGTGAAGTAACCGATAAATTGGTCATTCATTTCCAAACTGTTTTTTCCCTATTTTTGGGATTACCGCGTTCTATCGCAAGGATCACTGTTAACCATAATGGCGTATAATCTTTCTACTTGCCAATAGGGGGTAAAATTTGAATCTTTTTATATTGAAGCTCTAATATAGCTTCTGATAATTGGCCTTTTTTATCGATGACTTCAATCCGGTGCAATCCCTTCACCTTTGCCAACTTCATTTCTTTGGCAATAGTATGGCTTCCATCTCCCGCTAAACAGTCTACACACGTTCTCACTAAAAAATGTGTTCTCAGCTCTTCGGCAGTACAAAAAAGTTCATCAATATCACTCTCTCTATCCCCTATATGAATACAACGTTGAGGATCACTGAATAAATCCGTCGATTCTATTAAATTGTTTATTCCATCTCACACTTTCTTTCTTTTTAATCGGTACTCGGGTGGGATTAATATGTCTTTTTAACTCATTGGCTCCTTTAAATTTTTTTCGAGTCCAAAACTTGACTGCCGATAATCCTAAGGGTAATCCATCTAGCGTCACCGCTAAACTGGAATGCATTAACATTCCTCGAGTCGTCTTTTTTTGGCCACTACGCTTGGTCAGTTTTCCCAGAGATTTCCTGGATTTTCCTTTGTAGCTAAACTCCATTGTATCCTGCAATACTAAAACCGGACCTGATACCGCTTTAAGACGTTTTCGCGTGGAATCAAAGTGTCCTCCCAAAATATCTGCCTCATTAATTCTAGGATTTGAAAAAAATCGATACGCCGCTTTAGTATTGGCCCAGTCTTGGCAAGCTAATGGCAAAGGTTCTCCTATTCCGTTCCATAATTTTTCTATTAGATTTCGAAATCGTTTTTCTAAACGCTCATCCGCAAATCGGCAAGCTGATATCTCTTTATCTAGCCAATCTTGAGTCATTCCCGCATCTTTGACTCCTTTCAATTCTGCAAAACATTCCATTTACTATCATCCTGTTGAAAAAAATATTTTTTTAACAGAAATTGTGGGTAATTGAAAGATTACGTGAACACTTACTTTTTGCTTATCTGTTCACGGGAGCGGCTCATACTAGACGGTACCAAAGGCAACATTTAAAGGATCGGTTAAATTATTATCATCTCCTTTTCCTCGCTTGGTACGCCCAAGCATTGTGCTTTGTATCCCGCCGTTTAAGGTGGTGTGCTTCGGGGATTTTTTTGATTGCTCTTGTTGGTAAAGCTCTTCAAAATTAATTTTTTCACTAAGCTCATCTTTAGATATTCCAAACATGTGTTGCACTTGTGTTTCCGTATATTGTGATCTTAGATATTTTTCTAATGACTCAGCTAGTTTTATTGGCTTCATGGAATAAATATACTGTTTGAAACTGTTTTTCATTTTTTGCATTTCAGCAACGAGTTTGTTTTCGTCATTTGAAAAGCGCACAACTTGAGAAACATAGTTACGATAAAACTCACCAAAAGAAGAAAATGACAAATACATAATCCCATACTTTGAACAAAACAGTGAAATATCCTCCATCGGAGTACCGCCAAGCCGGTCTTTTACGGTTCTAACGGCAGCGGCATAGGAAAATAACGCTGTATAAACATTTAAGCAAAACGCCATTGCGAAAGATTTGGTATGGATTTTTGCATGCACAGGCATAGAGCCTTTACCAATTAAAGCATTGCCTACTCTGGTTGCATCAGCTCGCATATTTACGCCTCCTAAATGGCCGAGTAACACGCCCAGAAGATAAATTGCCGGAGATGACAAGCCAATAGCAGCGGCTTCCGACACCCCGCCTTCTTGCATCGACATAGGGGTATCCCATGCATATCCATTACAGCTCATTCCGACTAAAACCATGCCTGATGCGTAAGCTAAATGGCTGGCTGCTGTTTTAAGAAATTCGCTGGTGCGCTGCAGATATGATGGAGCAACTGATTTAGACTTCGGAGCTGATAATTTTTCATCACTTGAATAGGTTAGAATTTCAGAGATATCTAGCCTTTTTGCTGTATCAATAGGCGCATTGGATTTTTTAACATAGGCAAATTTTTTCGCCATACTTCCTTCAAGCCAATTCCAATCAAAGCTGTCAGCGACAATTTGCTCAAAAACCGAATCTAATCTGTTGACGATAATGCCGCAAAGCTCATTTGCTTTCTCTCGTTCAAAGGCTAAATATTTTCTGCTCGCTTGGTCTTCTTTTGAAAGAAAGCATCGTGCAATAGATTCATATAACCAAAAAAATGGCTTAAAGATTAAACTATAAATAAAATGCTTGAGCGCGACCAACTCCACGGGTAATGCGTGCAAAGCCGTATTAGTTAACTGAATAAATATTACCCAAAGGATTTGGAGAGTATTAGAGTTGAATTTAGGGTAACGCAACGCGGTGGTAGTCAGTCCAATCGAAGAAGCCCCGGATATAATGACGGTGCGAATGATTTCCCAAAAATTCTGCCACCAACTGGTAGTATCACTAAATTCTTTCAATTGTTCGGGTATGATGCGGGCCAGCCGTAAAGTAACATATTCATCTGTAGAATTAAAATAAGTCAAAGCTGGGCAAATGGATGTGCATATTACATAAGATAACCACTTCCATAACGGCTCTCCAGCTTCTTCTTGATAAGCAATGTAACCATAAAGAGCCGCTGATAAAGAAACTCCCGACAAAGCGCCAAACTTGGTTGCTTCGAATTTAGCGGTAGATAAATTTTCGGGTTTAGTATAATATTTCCATGCTTTTTCCAATGGGGTAAGTTCTGTTTGAATATCCAGCATATATATCTCCATGAACTAAAAATTACTCAATATTTGTCGAGTTATTTATACTAAATATTAACAATAATGTCAACGAAATAACCATTAAATAAATTTTTATAGGTTATTCATGCGTAACTGATTGTAATTCTGTTAGTTTTTCTTGAAAAAGCTTCGCTAATTGTTGTACTTGGGGAACCTCCAGTATCGTGTCGTGATTTCCTTGAACTAAATATCGTTCAATACCTTGCAATGCGATTGGGCGCCAATGATTATAATCATCAGTGACCGTAGAGAAATCTTTTTCGTCGATTGCTTTAAACAAAGTAGCTTTCACCGGCAACTTAAGTACAGGCGCATTATTTAATAATTGCATACGCTGCCAAGCTAAATCGATTAACAGTTTTTCTGTATTCAGCTTTTGTTGTAACCATTGCATGCGCTGTCGAAAAAAATCCTCTTCCAAATATCGCGGTGGAAACTGTGCCCAGCCATCAATTAAACCTAAAAACTCAACCGTTTCACCTGCATGAGTTAATTCTGTTGCAATAGCAACAGCCACATGTGCACCAAATGAATATCCGGCGATTCGATACGGGCCGTGAGGTTGAATTTTTCGGATGGTTTTCACGTGAAAAGCAGCCATTTCCTGTAAATTTTGAAATAACAGCTTTCCTTGCTGTTCGCTGGGATCGCGCAGTCCATAAACAGACTGATCTTTATTCAAGTGCTGCGTTAATAAAATAAAACACAAACATTCACCGCTGACTGGCGGTAGTAAAAATAAGGGGGGCTGCTTTCCACCTGCTGGTAATAGCACCAAGTAGGGATCGATGGGAAATTGCAATTTATTTTGCAAACATTGTGCCTGTTTTGCTATGGTTGTAGCGGATAACAATTCCGAAAAAGATAATTCTCGTTTGAAAACCAGTTCAATTTTATTTTGCAGACGCAGCCACAGTAAAGAGTTGCCGCCGAGAATAGAAAAATCATCGTCTAGGCTAATAGATTGAGTTGGTAATAACTCAGACCAAATCGCCATTAATTTTTTTTCAATATCAGTTTGAGGTAAAGCCCTTGCCACCGATAACTCGCGCTGTTGCGCTAATTTTATCAGCATCTCTCGATCTACTTTACCATTTACTGTCAGTGGCATTTTCTCCAAAGGAATAAAAATTTCCGGAACTGAATAAGCAGGCAATGCGGATAATAAAAATTGTTTTACTAGAGAAACGTCAAGTATATGGTGGTCATCGCGCGCGACTAAAAAAGCGCAAAGATAATTATCGTAATTGGAGCCTGGTAATGATAAAACGACGGCTTGAGCAATTGCCGGATCATTTAACAAGACATTTTCCACTGCGCCCAATTCAATCCGAAATCCGCGAATTTTAACCTGCGAATCGCTGCGTCCGACATATTCTAAATTACCATCTGAGCGCCAATAAACAATATCGCCGGTACGATATAATCTATTTTCAGGATTAGTGCTGAAAGGATTGCGAATAAATCGCTCCCGATTTAATTCGGGACGATTTAAATAACCACGAGCTAGGCCGTCGCCGCCGGTATACAGTTCGCCGTGTTCGCCAATTGCAACCATCCGGCATTGTTCGTCGAGTACATAAATGGTGGTATTAGCGATTGGTCTGCCAATTGGAATGGGGGACCTCGAGTCAAAATTAGGTGGGATTAAATATGCAGTAGTAAATACCGAATTTTCGGTAGGTCCATAGCCATTGATAATATATCGTGGCCGGCCTTGTGCACATTGCGCAACTAAACCAACGGTGTGGGGATTTAGTGCCTCTCCGCCGATGAGTAAATAAGTTAATCGCGCAAACATTTCCGGCCCAGCTACAATTATGGAATCAAATAAGCGTGCAGTTAGCCACAGTATGGAAATCTGTTGCTGTTGTAAAAATTCCGCAAATAATTTTGTGTTTAGCAACGTATCGGTACGGGTGCATACCAGCGCGGCGCCATTAAGCAGCGCTCCCCAAATTTCAAATGCCGAGACATCAAAAGTAATGTGGGTAACTTGAGCAATGCGATCTTCAGGGGTTATTTGAATATAATTAGTTGCTTTTACTAAACGAATAATACCTTTATGCTCAACCATCACTCCTTTAGGCATTCCTGTAGAACCAGAAGTATAACAAATATATGCTAATTGAGTATTGCTACATTTCAAATTGAGATTAGTACAGGCTTCTGTTGCAATACGAGCTGAAGCCACATCCAAAAAAATGGGTGATAGGCTTAAAGAAGCTGTGTTCAGATTTAAGTGCATGTTTTGACGTGTGATGAGTGCTTTCGCCTGAGAATCTCTTAATACAAAATCGATGCGTGCAGCGGGATATTGCAAGTCTAATGGTACATAGGCTAAACCCGCTTTTAAAATACTGAGTAGAGTGATGATTAAATCAATGCCTGGCGGTAATGCCACAGCGACAGGTGATTCTGGTGGTAACTGCAAGTTTTGCAAAACACGCGCTAGTTGGTTGGCTTTTTGATTTAACTGCCAATAAGAGAGTGTGTGCTGATCTTCTATTAAAGCAATGTGGTCGGAAAATTCTTCAGCATTTTGCTCAAAAATTTTATGAATAGTTTCCTGAGGATATTCCGAAACAACTCCCGCCCAACTAGGTTCAGGATATAATTTAGAGTTCGGCATGTAACAAATTCCTCACTCGTAAAAACATAATATTCTCAATGAAGATTGCATCAATACCGATACTCATAAATGTTTCTAGCGCTTCTTTTGCTCCGTTGACTATGGGCTGACCTCGAACATTGAAAGAAGTATTAAGCAACATCGGCAGCCCGGTTTTAGACTCAAATTTATCTAATAAACGCCAATAAAGGGGGTGCTCATTTTTATCCACTGTTTGCACCCGGGCAGTACCATCGACATGAGTAATGGCTGGCAAGTTCTGCTGATGTTCGCTGCGAACCGGCACCACAAACAACATTGTGGATAACGCTTTCGTGCTGCCAGTAGGTATTTCAAAAAATAAATGGGCTTTTTCCTGCTTAACAGACGGCGCAAATGGACGGAAATCTTCACGTTTTTTAATAATACGGTTGATTTTACCACGCATCTGCGGATCACGTGGATCGGCCAAGATGCTTCGGTGTCCTAAAGCCCGCGGGCCAAATTCCATCGGTCCTTGCACCCAAGCAATTATTTTTCCCTGAACCAGCATTTCGGCGGCCTGTTCCAACATTTCTTCCGTATCCAACGTATAATAACCGACTTGCTTATTTCGCAGAAAATCAGCAGTCATCGATAAATACTTGCCAATATCAGGCATTGGGCCATATACAGGTAGCCGTTGAGGAGTATCCCTGCCAGGCTGTTTTAATACCTGTCGATAATAATATAACGCAGCTCCTAAAGCGGTTCCCGCATCACCTGCTGCCGGCTGCACGTAGACATCATTAAACAATCCGCTTCGAAGAATAATACCATTTGTTGTGCAATTTAAAGCAACTCCGCCAGCATAACAGAGTTGTTTTAAACCGGTTTGTTTCTGCCAATAAGTCAGTAAATGCATTAAGGCTTGATTGAGCGCCTGTTGCAGTGATGCTGCTAAATCCATGTGTTCTTGCGACAAAGTTCCCTCAGAGGTCCGCGGGGGAAAGGTTCGTTCGGCCAGCCACTGGCTGAAACCGCGGTAAGTTTCTCGTTCCAATTCTGTGGTGTTTTTGAGAAAACCATTAATAAAAATTTCTCCCTGCGGTTTTAAACTCATACATTCAGCAAAAACGCTCTGGTAACGTTTTGGGTCGCCATAAGGAGCCAACCCCATGACTTTGCCCTCACCGCTATTAATTGAAAAACCGAGATGATGAGTGATAATCGAGTAAAGCATGCCAACTGAGCTTAATAAATCATAGCGATGCAATAACTGCAGTTGATTATCTTTACCATGGAAAATAGAGATGCTGTCTACTTCCCCCATGCCATCTGCCACTAATACCAAAGCTTCGTTGAAACCGCTGGGATAAAAAGCGCTAGCGGCATGGGCAAAGTGATGTTTAACCGGCACAAATCGTTTTTCTATGGGTAATTCTGGCCATATTGTCTTGAAATAAGCGTATTGCACTTGTGGTTGGAGTGCTGCTTGGTAGTAAGCTCGTCCATATTCACTTAGCTGAAAAAATGCTTGATAGGCGGCATAATCAAAATTATGACAAATAAAGTCTACATCCTCTATAGAGATACCCGCTTGAGATAAACAAAACTGTATGGCATGGACCGGAAATTTTTCTGTATGTTTAATCCCGATAAACCGTTCTTCTTCAGCAGCGGCGGCAACTACCCCATCACACAATAATACGGCGGCCGCATCCATCCCTTGAGTCATGCGGTATTCTTGTGCGGTTAGACCAGAAAGATTGTTTTTTCTAAACAACAGTGAGTCATTTAAGCCACTGTAACCTAACACATAAGAATGTTTCTTAATCATTTGAATTCCCATAATAAAAAGCTCTATAATGCCATGCATTGTCTGGAGAGAGCAGTGAGCGACAGTAGAAAAATAAAAAAGAATTCCGTAGCAAAAATTCCTTCGTTATTAACCCGGTTTTTATGGAAAAACAACCGTGAAATCATCGTTTTACTCTCAGAATCTATGAAAATTATTTCTATTAATCCTGCTGCTGAATCCTACTTCTTTGTAGAGAATTATACATTAAGAGGCCAACCTATTACTAGTCTGTTGTCAACCAAGCAAATTGACCAACTACAACAGGCATTGCTGCATCCGCGGATGGTGCGATTGAAATTCAAGTCAAAAAAACCGTTAATGTGTTCCATTCAACCTTTGAGAGAAAAGAGACAGCAAAAACCGAAATATATTATCCAAGGCAACATTGTAGGGACGATGGAAGAACTACGTAGTCGAGCTACGCTAGCGGAGCAACAATATGCAGCGACCTATAGGCTTTTACAAAACATTATTGATTCTGCTCCCGGTTTAATCTATTGGAAAGATAGAGAAGGCCGCTATTTAGGGGTCAACAAGTTCTGGTGCGATACTTTAGGTGTGACTTTGGAAGAATCAATCGGTAAAAAAGATGAATCCTTCTGGCCAGAGCAAGCGAAACAATTACGAAAAAATGATCAGAAAGCCATGACAACTGGAGCAACGATTGTATGTGAAGAATCTACGATTTTCAACAAAACATTAGGGGAAGTTATTTTTATGACTTTCAAATCTCCCCTCCGTGACGCTGACAATAATGTTACCGGCATAATCGGCACCTCATTGGATATTACCGAACTTAAAAAAGTACAGCGCGAACTGGTCCTCGCTAAAGAAAAAGCAGAAGCTGCTAACCGTATGAAATCAAATTTTGTCGCTACCATCAGTCATGAAATTCGTACTCCTATGAATGCAATTCTGGGTATGGCCCAAATTTTACAGAAAGAAAATTTATCCGACAGGCAACATGAATGTGTAGACGCCATTCGTATCTCGGGAAAAAATTTGCTGGAATTGATTAATGACATTTTAGATTATTCGAAATTAGAAGCGCAAAAGCTTGAAATTAAACCCGAGCCATTTGACTTGGTAAAATTGATCCACGAAGCCTGTGACACCATGCAGTATAGAGTGGCTGAAAAACACATTGCTTTAATTACCGAATATAAAGGCAAAATGCCTAAGCAAGTCATCGGTGACCAGATGCGGATTCGTCAGATATTGTTAAATTTATTAAGTAATGCTGTTAAGTTTACTGAGAGAGGCCACATTAAAATTAGCGTCGAAGCTAAGCCGAGAAAAGACTATATTTTATTTAAAATTTCTGTCGCCGATACCGGTATCGGGATTGCTAAGAAGAACTTAAGCTTGATTTTTGAGCATTTCATGCAAGTAGATTCTCCTTATAGCCGCCGTTTTCAAGGCACTGGCTTAGGTTTGGCTATCGTAAAATCTTTAGTGGAAGCAATGCATGGCAAAATTGGTGTAGAAAGCGAACTGCGAAAAGGTTCACGCTTTTGGTTTAATCTGCCGTTGCGGCCATACGAATCCGTTATTCATGCTGTTGTTGAAAAGCCTGTGGAAGAAGAGCCAGTGCTTTTTACTCGCAATTATTCTCCTCACATTTTGGTGGTTGAAGATAATATGTTGAACCAAAAAGTAATTAAATTCATGTTGAACGAATTAGGTTGCCAAATAACTTTCGCTGAAAACGGAGAAACGGCGATCGAGTTATTTAAAAAAAACCACTATCATCTCATTTTTATGGATATAGGGCTGCCGGGCATGAATGGCTTGGAAGTTATTGGGACAATTCGTAAACTAGAAAATAAACATCGCAGCAGAACGCCTATAGTTGCGTTAAGCGCTCATGTCGGAGAGGATGATTTCAAACAATCCACTCAAGCGGGTGCTGATTATGTCTTAACAAAACCGGTTATTCGCGAAGAATTAATCAAAGTCTTAAACCAATTCTGTGCCAATAATTTGCTCTCGTGAATTGTTTCCTGATTTCTACAACCTTATTTACTCCCTAACGCTTGTTAGTCTCGTGAAAATTTACTTGAACGAGCAAACGCTCTTTCTACTAATAAACTGACTAAATCCGGAAAAGAAATGCCAATTGCTTTGGTGGCGTCTGGAAATAAGCTGGTCGGAGTCATTCCAGGAAGGGTGTTGACTTCCAACAAAATAGGTTCGCCTTGCTTAGGCACGACAAAGTCGGCTCGGGATAAATCTTGACACCCTAATGCCAAATGAGCTGCTAATGCGATTTCTTGAACTCTACGATATTGTTCGGGCGGTAAGGGGGCCGGTAAGATGTGTTCGCTTAATCCAGGAGTATATCGATGTTCATAATCATACCAAGTTCCAGGAGGAGTTTTTATTTCAATTACCGGAAGTGCAGTTGGTTTTGCTTGATCTAAAATACCGGCGGTAATTTCCGCACCATAGACCCTTCGCTCAATTAGCACCGGGAAGCCAAAATCCAATGCTTTTTTGACAGCCGTTGCAACTTCTTTAAGGTTATTGGCAAAAGAGACGCCAATACTTGATCCTTCACAAGCGGGTTTAACAACGATCTCTTTGCCAAGAGTGTCTAATGCATGTTGAGATTTTTTCTTGATATCGTCCTGTGGATTAATGACAATATAGTCCGCCACCGGCAAACCATGTAATTTGAAAATTTGTTTTGATAAAATTTTATTCATGGCCAAAACATTCGCTTCCATGCCACAGCCGACGTAAGGGAAGCCAGCCATAGTCAGGTAACCTTGTAAGTGACCATCTTCGCCCCATTTGCCGTGCACGGCTGGAAAAACCACATCTGGGTTTATTTTCCGTAAGTTTTGATCGATGTATTGGTCTAATTCAATTAAATGTACATTTTTATAATTTTCATGCAGTGCTTTAACGATGCCTGCGCTGGTTGATCTGGAAACCTCGGCTTCTTTGGAAGGCCCGCCGCAAATGACCGCTATGGTAATGGTATAATTTTTTTTCATAGGAGCAATGCTATCATTGCCAACAGATTGTGCCAAGCGCTAACACACTATATCATATGGGGCTCGCCGCGCCCGTAGCTCAGTTGGATAGAGCGTCGGCCTCCGAAGCCGAAGGCCACAGGTTCGACTCCTGTCGGGCGCAATTTTTGATCAGTTTCTGCAAATTTTCGAATCAATTTAATTTTTCTTCTAAATTGCTATTATGTTTTGGTCTGTGACTAATACAGACAAATTTTTATTAATTGACTGAATAGATTAAATAATTTTATCAAACATAAAATCTAATGCTTTGCCGTATCCATCATAGAGCTGGGCACTATCAAACCCTAATCTTTCAAGAGCTTTTATTTCTTCATTAATTTTTATGTGCGCGTCAACTTGCCTAATATCATTATTAATAAATAAAGCTGATAGTGAAGGATTTTCCTGTTTCCAATTAATCTGGCTAGCAGCGTCTTTCCACGAAGAGATGGTCTCTCGATTTTCTATCAGGGAACTTAAAATATTTTGAATTCCTTGGAGTAACTTAAGATTTCCTAGCTCTTTTAAAGCATTTTTCTGCACTCCCGCCTCAATCAAAAATGCTTTAAGTGAGCCAGTTTTAATTTCTTTTAAAGAATCATGTATCGTTTTACACCTTGACAAAAAATCTTCTGCTGACATATTTAAAGAAGTCA